>CALMOO010000578.1 GCA_937871705.1 uncultured Hymenobacter sp. | reverse complement strand
CGGAGAGGGGCATGGCAAGTGGGGAAAAGCGGACGACAAAGGACGCCGCCGCCGAAGGCCCCCACCTTAAGGTAGCTTAAGAAAAGCGGGCTACGGCTGCTTTTTGCGCACGGCACTCAGAAACTCGGGCGTGATGCCCAGGTACGAGGCCAGGTACTTCTGGGCCACCCGCTGACTCAGGCGCGGGTACTGCCGGCAAAACCGCCGGTACCGTTCCTCGGCTGGCCATTGGAGCAAAGCCTGGAGGCGGCGCTGCGCCAACAGAAAGCCGTTTTGGAACAGCAGCCGAAAAAAGCGCTCAAACTTCGGCACCTGCTGGCAGAGGTGCTCCAAGTGCTCCAGGCTCAGGTGCAACACGTCGGTAGCTTCCAAGGCCTGGATGGTGAGCGTCGCGGGGCGGCCCGCCAGGGCGCTGGCCGCGTCACCGCACCACCACCCTTCCCAGGCAAACGCCAGCCCGGCTTCGCGGCCCTGCTCGTCGGTGGCGAAGGTGCGCACGCAGCCCCGCACCACGAAGGCCAGCGTGCGGGCGGGCTGCCCCGCCCGGAGCACGTACCCGAACCGGGCCACGTGCTGGGGCACGAGCAAGGCCGTGAATAAGCCTTGTTCTTCCGGCGTTAAGGCAATATGCCGGCCGACATTAGCCAAGACAGCGGCGTGAGGTGGTCGGGTGCCAGTGGACATGGAGCTAAGGTAGGTTGAAGAGATAGTGAAGTTCGACTTCGAGCGAGGTGCAGTAGCCCAGGGCGGAGTGTAAGCGCTGGGTGTTATAGTAGTGGTCGAGGTATTCAGTTGATTCGAGGCGAGCCTCTTCCAGGTCGGCAAAGCAGGCCCCGCGCGGCAGTAGCTCGGTTTTGAGCGTGTTCCAACCACTCTCCGCTAAGGCGTTGTCATACGGATTACCGGGCCGGCTCAGGCTGGCAATAGCTTGGGTGCGGTCAAGCAGGGTGGTAAAGGCGTCGCTGGTATACTGGCTACCGCGGTCGGCATGCACGAGCAGACCGGGCGGGGGCTGGCAGATGGCTACCGCCCGGTTAAAAGCATTCAGAATCAAATCGGTGTGCAGCGATTCGCTGACGTGCCAGCCTACCACACGCCGAGAAAAAGCATCGCGCCAGCAGGCCAAGTAGGCCCAGCGCCCCGTGGCCAAGGCCAGGTAGGTGATGTCGCCGACCCAGATTTGATTCGGGGCCGTGGCCGCCGGCCAGGTGGCGAGCCTGTTGGCGGCAGCCACCGCTCGCGGGTCGGCCTGGGTAGTGCGCGGGGGCGGGAAGTGACACGGGTGCAGAAGCGCTGAGCCAGCCGCGTAAACGCTGCCGACCTACCTCATGCCCTTCGCGCCGCAGTTGGGCGCGTAAGCGGCGCTGACCGTAACGGCCGGCGTGGGTCGTGAACACCCGTTGGGCCGCCGCTTGCCACGCGGGACATCCTGGCTCAGCCATCATCGGTGCGGGAACGCGTTTGCGCCAGGCGTAGTAGCCGCTGGCACTAACGCCCAGCACCTGGCATTGCTGCCGTACGGGCCAACAGGCAACATGTAAGGCAATGAATGTGAAGCGTTTCATCGGTCCGTCGGTTGCGAAAAGATGGTCAGCGCTTTTTTTAAAATGTCCCGCTCCGTTTCGGCACGGGCCAACTGCGCCCGCAACTGCTTGTTTTCCTGCTCCAAGGCTTCACTGCCAGCGGGGCGAGCGGTTTACGCTCACGCAGTGCGCACCCAGCGCCCCAACAGGGCCTCGCTCATGCCAAGCGCCTGCGCGACCCGTGTCGTGACCTGCCCGTCCTGGGTGACCCAGCGGATTGCCTCGCCCTGAAATGCTATATCATACTTGGCGCGTGGCCGTTTACCGGCGGGTTTTTCTGCTTCCATGACAAGAGAAAGTTACTTTCGCCGTGTCCATTCCTACCCGACCACCTCACTCCTCCAAATCTTTCAATTCCTTAGCCAGCACCTTGAGGTTGAGTTGAGCAACGCTGCGCTGGATTTCGGTGAAGCGCCGATTGCCTTGCATGAGGGAAGTCAGAATCAATACTTTCCGTTTGCTGCCCACTACCTCCAGGGCATCGCGAATGGGGAGCATCTCGCCTATGCAAGTCACGTGTTTGGTTTGGCCGTCCGTTAAAATCATGGCGCTTACGTTGGGGTAACTGCTTTCTGCTGGCTAGTGAAAGTACGGACCTTTGCCTAACCATTCCCTGCCCTCGAAAGCCCGATGACCCCTCTACCCCAAAACTCGCGCGCTGCGCCTCTCCCGCTGGATTGCCCAGGGCCTGCTGGCTTTGCTCTACATCGGAACCGGCATCTTTAAGCTGGCGACGCTCGCCGCCCTGTGGCCGTGGGCGGGCGAACACCCGAGCCTGCTGCGCACGACGGGGTACTGGACCTGCGGGAGGACTCGGCCTGGTGCTGCCGGCGCTGCTGCGAACGAAGCCGGGCCTCGCTCGCCTGGCGGCGTTGGGCCTGGCGGCGCTCCAGGTCGGCGCTATTGCCTTTCATCTGGGGCGCGGAGAGGCGGCCAACACGCCGTTCAACTTCGGGCTGCTGGCGTTGACACTCTTCGTTTTCTGGGGGCAGCGGACCAGGCCCGCTACCCCGCTTGGGTAAGCGGGCGGCCGCTGTTCGGGACGGCCCGGCTTTATTACCGGCGCGTCGGGCCACCACTGCACCGACAGCTGCGGGGGCGCAAACCAGCGCGAACACGCCTGGATGCGTAGCTCCTGGTCGTCATACGTGGCCCGGCCGCTGCCAGCCAGCAAGCTAATCTTGTAGTAGCTCCGGCGGTCGAACATTACTGGCGCCGCCGTCGGGGCGGGCGGGTAGCGTAGCACGTTGGCCACGTCGAACAGGTTGAAGTGGCCGAGCGCGAGGTGCTCGTCAGCGGGGCGCAGGGCGGCGGGAGCAGTGCCAGCCTGCGCCGCCAGGGCGGCGTAGAACGTGGTGAGCGAGGGGTCCGGCATCAGGCAAGTTTATTGTCTCTATCAAACCGGCTACACGCAGCAGGGTAGGCGCAGGTTGTGGGGCGAGCGGGGCGCTTAGCGATAAGGCCCGCTTGTTTGGTCGGTTATTCTGCACCAAGTCAAAAAGAGGTGGTTTGATTGGGTCAGGGGCTTGGAAAACCCGGTGTGAGGCCCCTAACTGGACGTTTCAACAAACCATAATTGGACGTTTCAACAAAGCGGCCTAGTCATTTCCGTCAGACCTTTGCCCCGTACCTGCTAAACGACACCTTGATGAAAAATCCGGAAATAGTACTGGTCACGGGCGGCACCGGCTTTGTGGGCGCGCAATGCATCCTGGCTTTGTTGCACCAAGGCTACCACGTCCGAACCACGCTGCGCTCCCTGGCCAGTAAAACCAGCGTCCTGGAAACGCTGCGGGCCGGCGGCAGTACGCCGGGCGACCAGCTGGAATTTGTGGAAGCGGATTTGACCAGCGACCATAATTGGGACGCCGCCCTGCACGGCTGCACCTACGTGCTGCATGTAGCCTCGCCCGTCTCGTTTGCTACCCCCGCCGACGAAAGCGCCCACCTCAAGCCCGCCGTGGAAGGCACCCTGCGGGTACTAAAATCTGCCCGCGACGCCGGCGTCAAGCGCGTGGTGCTCACGTCCAGCTTTGGGGCCGTGGGCTTTAGCCACACTGACCGCACCACTGAAACGACCGAAGCAGACTGGACCGACCCTAATCTGAAGGGGTTGTCGACCTATGAAAAATCGAAAGGCCTGGCCGAGCGGGCCGCCTGGGAGTTTATCAAGCAGGAAGGCGGTGCGCTTGAACTGAGCGTTATTAATCCGGTGGCTATTCTTGGGCCGTCGCTGGGCAGCCATACGTCCGGCAGTTTCGACATCATCCGGCACCTGGTAGACGGCTCGCTGAAGGCTGTGCCGAACATTCCACTGAATGTGGTGGACGTGCGCGACGTGGCCGATTTGCACGTGCGGGCCATGACTACGCCAGCGGCTAGCGGGCAGCGCTTCATCGCCTCGGCCGACGGGCAGATTTCGATGCCTGAGATTGCGCAGCTCCTCCAGCAAAAGATGCCTGACATAGCCGAAAAGGTGGCGACGAAAACAGTACCCGATTGGGTTGTCCGGTTCGCATCTTTGTTTAATGCGCAAGCCAAAACGGGCGCCATGTTTTTGCAGGTAAACCGCCGGGTCAGCAATGCCAAAGCCAAGCAGCTATTAGGCTGGAAGCCGCTGGCCACCCAGGAGCAAGCCATTGTGGCAGCTGCGGAAAGCCTGGTTAAGTACCAGCTCATCAAATGAGCGCCTACGCCAGCCCCGCGCTAGCTGCTGCACGGACGAAGAACGTCTTATTTAACTTGCTTGCTTTCTTCTTTTTAACTACGAACGTCATGGCGCAAACCTTGGATACGGACAAAACTTCTGCTCAAGTCGATAAGGTCCTCGGCCGGTGGGTGAGCCAGGCCAAAGACTCCCAAACAGAAATCTTCAAATCCGGCGGCACCTACTCCGGGACGCTGCTGGCCGGCTGGGGCAATGACCTTTACGAAAAAGATGGTAAAACCCTGAAAAAGGACACCAAAAACCCGGATGCCGCCTTGCGCAACCAGACGCTGCTGAATGCGGTGATTCTGTCCGGCCTAGTGCATGAAGACGGCGTCTATAAACGGGGCACCTACTACGATGTGCGAACGGGCAAAACCTTCAGCTGCACCATGCGGCTGCAAGGCGAGGGCCTGGAAATCAGAATCTACTGGAAAGTGCCGCTGCTAGGCATGACGAAGAAATGGACCAGACTACCAAGCTGAGCGCCGTCGGGCACCCCGCGCCGCGCACCCGGCCGGCAACCTCGCCCGAGCAATTCGTGCCCGACCACCTGTTTTTGTATATCGGGGCCGGCGAGCTGCGCGTGTATGATAGCAACCAGCGCCTGACGCTGCAAGCGGGCGACTCGTATCTGGTGCGCAAAAATCGCCTGGTGCGCTACGACCAGGGCAGCGCGGGCGCCGACTGCGAGCTAACGTTTTTTTGTTTTGAAGAAAGCTTTCTCCAATCGTTTCAAGCCAAGCACGGCATAGCCGCGAAAAAAGCCCAGCCCTCCGCCACGTTTGTGCCGCTGAGTCGGCTGGAAATTATTCCGGCGTTTATGCGCTCGCTCCTGCCCTACCAGGATGCGGCCGGGAAGCTAGCTGCCGTATTTGCCGAGGTGAAATACGAGGAGCTGTTGCTTATTTTGTTGCAACAGCAGCCAGACCTTGCCGACATCCTGTTCGACTACGGAGTGCCGGGCAAAATCAACCTGGAAGAGTTCATGCAGCGCAATTTTACTTTCAACGTCAGCCTCTCACGCTTCGCTTTTCTGACGGGGCGCAGCCTATCGGCTTTTAAACGGGACTTTCACGCGATTTTCGACCAAACCCCCAGCCGCTGGCTGGTGCATAAGCGTTTGCAGGAGGCTTACTTTCTGCTTACGCAAAAGCACCAAAAGCCGTCGGCTATCTACTTCGACCTGGGTTTTCAGGACTTATCCCACTTCTCCTTTGCTTTCAAAAATAGGTTCGGGCTGGCCCCCTCTGAGTTGCTAAAGAAGCGCCCGGCGTAGCGATGGCCACGGGTTAACCAATCATGCGTTGGAGACGTGCTTTGGTCAACTACCTGATTCAAAGCGTTTCGGCTATGCTGGCCGGGCGTTTGGCTTCGTCTCTCACCTTTGTTCTTTTTATGAATTTAGCGAATAACACTGTCCTGCTCACGGGTGGGGCCACCGGTATCGGGCTGGCCTTCGCCGAGCGCCTGCACGCGGCCGGCAGCCAGGTCATTGCCGTAGGCCGCCGGGCCGACAAGCTCCGCGAAGCCCAGCAACGGGTGCCGGGCCTACTCACCCACGTCGCCGACCTGGCCCAGCCGGCCGCGCGCGTGGCCCTGGCCGTGTGGGTGCAGCGCGAGCACCCGCGCCTGAACGTGCTTTTCAACAACGCGGGCATCTAAAACCGGGTGGCCGTGGCCGACCTGGCCGCCTCGCCGCACGCCTGGGAGCAGGCGCACGAAGAAATTGCCATCAACCTAGACGCGCCCATTCACCTGTCAGCCCTGCTGCTTAAGCACCTGCAGGGCCAGCCGGGCGCGACCATCCTCAACGTGACGTCGGGGCTAGCCTTCGCGGCCTGGGCGGCCGCGCCCGTGTACTGCGCCACCAAAGCGGCGCTGCACTCGTTCACCCAGTCGCTGCGCTACGAGGCCGCCAAGCTCGGCGTGGCGATAGTGGAAATCGTGCCGCCCGCCGTCAATACCGACTTGAGCGGGGCCGGGCAGCACCCCCACGGCGAGCCCGTCGCTGCCTTCGCCGACAGCGTACTGGCCCGCCTCGCGGCCGGCGGACTGGAAATCGGCTACGGAAGCGCCGAAACCCGCCGCTTGGCCGGCCGCGAGCAGTTGGATGCCTACTTCCACCAATTGAACCCCTAGACTACCGCGCCGGTCCCGGACGTTGACCGCCCAGGGCCGGCTGGCTAACTTCAGATTTTCTGCTTACCCAAAAGCACCAAAACCGTCGGCTATCTATTTCGACCTGGGCTTTCAGGACTTATCCCACTTTCACGTTTGCCTTCAAAAACCGGTTTGGCCTGGCCCCCTCGCAGCTCCTGAAGTAGCAGAACGCCGGCATGGCCTAACTGATTTACTATCCAGCTCTATCGCGCTACGGGAATGAAACGTCCTCACCACTGTCCGGTCTATGAGACACTTCGGGAGCAATATCAGGCCCTCGGCTTGCCAGTGGAGCAGATGGATGCGCACACCGACTTTACCATCTTTAACTTGGCCGACCTGCGGCAGTCGCTGCCCTTCCGGTCTCCGCTGAGCCAGCTTAATTTCTTTGTTTTCAACTTCCTGAAAAGCGCCCGCGGCCACTACGACGTAGACGAGCAGCAATTCGTGATACGACCCGGCACCATCTACTTCACTAACCCCGGTCATTGCCGCAGCTTTGAGTACCAGGCGCTGGAGGAGGCCTACCTGATTACGCTCAGCGAGGAGTTTCTGCGGGAGTACGTGCACGCCAACGTGTTCGAGGAGTTCCCGTTTTTGCTGGGCGAAACGTTTCCGGCCCGGCCGGTGTCGCCCGCCGTGTTTGCCGAATTCGAGCGCCTATACTTGCAGATTTACCAGGAGTACCGGGCGCGCTCGCCCTTCCGGGAGCGGCTGTTCGGACACTTGTTCATGGCCTTGCTGCTCAAGCTCAACGAGCATTTCGGGCTCGACTACAACCCGATTTACGAGGGCAACCGCAGCTCTTCCATCGTGCGCCGCTTCAAGCAGCTGCTGGCCCAGCACTACCGCGACCTGGGCAGCGGGCAGGCCCAGCACGTGTTTCGGGTGCAAGACTATGCCGCCGCCCAACGCCTGCACCCCAACTACCTGAGCACGGTTATCAAAGTCAAAACGGGCAAGACCATTAGCAGCTGGGTGGCGGAGAAGAACATCGCCGAAGCCAAGGCCCTGCTGCAAGATTCGGCGCTGGCCGTGCACGAAATAGCGAGCCGGCTGGGCTTTGCCGAGCCGGCGCACTTTAGCACCTACTTCAAAAAGCACACTCACTGCTCGCCCCTGAAGTACCGGAAAGCGAGCCAGCTCTCCGCTGCTTAGGTGAGGTTTAATATTCGTAGTTTTTGCTGAATTATTCGCACTTTTTCAGCTGGTTGCCCGCCGCACCTTTGGGATGTCAAATACCTGACACTTAAACCAGAGAACCGATGACAACGCTTGCGAACAAAGTAGTGCTGATAACCGGGTCCTCCCGCGGCATCGGGGCTGCCATCGCCCAGAGCGCCGCCCGTGCCGGGGCTAAGATTGTCGTGAATTACGCCGGCCGCCAAGCCGATGCCGATGCCGTAGTCGCCAGCATCGGGCAAGCCGGCGGTGAGGCCCTGGCCGTGCAGGCCGATGTGAGCCAGCCGGCCGATGTGAAGCGGCTTTTTGCCGAAGCCCTGGCCCGCTTTGGCCGGGTGGATGTGCTGGTCAACAATGCCGGCATTATGAGCCTGGCCCCGCTCAAAGACACCACGGACGAGATGTTTCAGCGCACGCTGGACATCAACGTCAAGGGCGTGTTCAACACCCTGCGCGAGGCGGCCACGCAGTTGGCCGAGGGCGGCAGCGTCATCAACTTCTCTAGCACGACTACGCGGGTAATGATGCCCACCTACGCCGCCTACTGCGCCAGCAAGGGCGCCGTGGAGCAGCTCACGCGCGTGTTCGCTAAGGAGATGGGGCCGCGCAACATTACGGTGAATACTATTTCGCCGGGGCCGGTGAACACGGAACTGTTCACCAAAGGCAAGCCGCCGGAGGTGATTGACCGCATCGCCAGCCTGGCCGCCTTCAACCGCATCGGCGAGCCGCAGGACATTGCCGACGCGGTGCTCTTCCTAGCCAGCGACCAGGCCCGCTGGATTTCGGGCCAGAACCTCGGGGCCAACGGCGCCTTCGCCTAAACGGCTTTTGCCGGCTACACGTCAGCTTCGCGCCGGGGTCTTTTCTCCACTTTTCTACTTCTTACCAGCATGTTAAATAACTTTTTAGTGGGGAAAGTAGCCCTCATCACGGGCTCATCCAGCGGCCTGGGCCAAGCCATTGCCGAGCGCTACGCCGCGTTGGGGGCCGACGTGGTCATTCATTATTCCAAAAGCAAAGCTGGGGCCGACGCAGTGGTGAGCACCATCACGGGTATGGGGCAGCGGGCGGTGGCCGTGCAAGCCGACGTGACTAAGGTGGCGGACATCGAGCGCCTGTTTCGGGCAGGCCTGGCCGCGATGGGCAAGCTCGACCTGGTGGTGGTCAACGCGGGCGTGGAGCTGCTGGAAGTGCCGGTGACCGACTTCACGGAAGCGCAGTTCGACCAGCTTTTCAGCCTCAACACCAAGGGCACCTACTTCACCCTGCAAGAAGCGGCCCACCACGTGGCCGACCACGGGCGCATCATCTACGTGGCGTCCAGCACCACGGTCTTCCCTACCCCCGGCATGGCCCTGTACGGCGGCAGCAAGATGGGCGGACGCTACGTGGTGGAGGTGCTGGCCAAGGAAATCGGGCACCGGGGCGTCACGGTCAACTCCCTCATCCCCTACGCCATCGACGGCTCGGGCGTGTTCGCCGACCCGGCCGCTTTCCCCGAAGCCCGCCAGGTACTGATTGACGCCTGCCCGATGGGCCGTCTGGGCAGCCTGGAAGACGTGGCCAACCTGGCCGAGTTTTTCGCCAGCGGCCTGTCCTCCTTCGTCAACGGCCAGCACCTGATGGCCAACGGCGGCGCTAATGGATAATTCCTCATTTTTAATTTTTTCTTCTATGCCTCTATCCTTCAAATTTTTATCGGGCGTCCTGCTGCTGACGACCGTGGCGCTTAGCGCCAAGCAGGGCTATGGAATGCTCACCGACCAACCCGAGCCGGCGGAGCTGCTGCGCCAGCTAGGGGTAGGGCGGCCGGGCCGGGCGTTGCTCGGCGGCGCGGTCGCGCTGGGGGCGGGGCTGACGCTGGTGCCGGCCACGTTCGCGGGGGGCAGCGTGCTGTCGGCCTCCTGCATTCTCCCGGTTCTGGGCTTGCAGCTGCACCAGCGAAATCTGACGGGCGCGGCCATGGAAGCGCCATTTCTGCTGTTCGCGCTGGGCGTGCTCTACCTGGGGCACCCTCTGGATTCGGCTGGCCGGCCCGCCTGACCCTACCCCCTTCCCTTTCGCCAAACCAATTCTCTTGCTATGGATAACGCAACCGGATTTAGCAATGCGGCGCTACCCATCACGCTGACCATCAACGGCGCGGAGCAGCGGCTAGCCGTGGAGCCGCGCACCACGCTGCTGGATTTGCTGCGCGAAACCCTGCACCTGACCGGCACCAAAAAAGGCTGCGACCACGGGCAGTGTGGGGCCTGCACCGTGCTCGTGGACGGCCAGCGCCGGGTGAGCTGCCTGGCTCTGGCCTGCGCCCACGACGGGGCCAGCATCACCACGATTGAGGGGCTAGGGACGGACGACGAGCTGCACCCCGTGCAGCAGGCGTTTCTGGACTACGACGCCTACCAGTGCGGCTACTGCACGCCCGGTCAAATATGCTCGGCCGTGGGGCTGCTGCAAGAGGGCCACGCCCGCACCCGCAACGAAATCCGGGAGCTGATGAGCGGCAACCTCTGCCGCTGCGGCGCCTACGCCAACATCAGCGACGCCATCCTTTCGGTGCTTTCTCAACAAGAAACGGTATGAACAATTTCGGTTATTTGCGCGCCGGCGATGTCGCCGAAGCTGTGCGGGCGGGCCAGGCACCCGCAGTCCGCTTTTTGGCGGGCGGCACCAACCTGCTCGACCTGATAAAGTACGAGGTGGAGCAGCCCGCCGCCCTCATCGACATCAACCGTCTGCCCCTGCGCACCATTGAAGCGCACGAAGGCGGCCTGCGCCTGGGCGCGCTGGCGACCAATGCCGAAACGGCCTACCACCCCGAAATAGCCCAACGCTACCCCCTGCTGAGCAGCACCATCCTGGCCGGGGCCAGCGCGCAGCTGCGCAACGCGGCCACCAACGGCGGCAACCTGCTGCAGCGCACCCGCTGCCTGTACTTCTACGACCCGGCCTCGCCCTGCAACAAGCGCGCGCCCGGCTCGGGCTGCGGCGCGCTCGGGGGCGTCAACCGGGGGCTAGCCATCCTGGGGGCTAGCTCGCAGTGCATCGCCACCTACCCCGGCGACATGGCCGTGGCCCTGGCCGCGCTGGAAGCGCGGGTGCAGGTGAGCGGCCCGGCCGGTGCGCGCACCATCGCGCTGGCCGACTTCCACCGCCTGCCCGGCGACGAGCCCTCGCGCGACAACACGCTGACCCCCGGCGAGTTAATCACGGCCATCAACCTGCCCGACGAAGACTTCAGCCAGCACTACACCTACCTCAAAATCCGGGATCGCCTCTCCTATGCCTTCGCCCTGGTGAGCGTGGCCGTGGTGCTGCGCCTGGCCGCCGATGGCATCATTGCCGAGGCCCGCATTGCGCTAGGGGGGGTAGCGCCCAAGCCCTGGCGCGTGCCGGCCGCCGAGGCCCTGCTGGTGGGCCAGCGGCCCTCGGCGGAGGCATTCGGCGCGGCGGCCAGCCGCCTGCTGGCGGGCGCGGTGGGGCAGGGCGAAAACGATTTTAAGATTGAGTTGGCGCACCGCGCCATCGTGCGGGCCTGCTGGCAGGCCGCGGCGGGCACGCCCCAGTCGCAAACCGATAAACACATCCGCTAAATTTTCTTCGCTATGGCTAACGCAAACAATATCAGTGATTTAGCGTCCGCCGCGCCGCCCGCCAGCATTCCGCGCCGCATTGAAGGCCGCGACAAAGTGCGCGGCAGGGCCCGCTACGCCGGCGACATTACCAGCCAGGAGATGGGCGGCGTGCTCGACGTGGCCGTGGCAGTGACCAGCACCCAGGCCAGCGGGCAGGTGCTGGCCATTGACGACGCGGCGGCGCTGAAAATGCCGGGCGTGCGGCTGGTGGTAAGCCACGAAAACGCGCCGCGCCTACACAAAATTATGTCGCTCACCGGGGCCGAAATCGGCGACCTGCTGCCCTTACAGGACGCCAAAATTCACTACGCCGGGCAGTGCCTGGCCCTGGTGGTGGCCGACACCCTGGAGCACGCCCGCGCCGCTGCGGCGGCGGTCGAGGTGCGCTACTCGGCCCCCGACCCGCAGGCGGCTTTCACCCTAGCTGAGGACGGCGGCCGGACCAAAGACGTGGCGAAGGTGGGCGGCGGCGACCCCGGCCAGGTGAAGATTGGCGAGGCCCGGCCGGCCTACGAAAAAGCGGATTTTCAGGTAGATATGACGTTCCTGACCGCCCCGCACCACCACAACGCGATGGAGCCGGGCGCGGTCGTGGCGGCCTGGGATGAAGACGGCGGCCTCACGGTGCAGCTGCCCACGCAGTTCAGCTACGGCGAGGCCGTGATTTTGGGCGAGGCGTTCGGCTTCGGGCTCAAGGACCGCCTACCCCGCCTCATCAGCCAGGTGCTTGGCGGGTTTGATTTCAACCACAAAGTGCGGGTGATTGCGACGCTGGCCGGTGGCTCGTTTGGGGGCAAAACCAGCAACGTACACCTGCTGCTGGCCCCGCTGGCGGCCAAGCTCACCGGCCGGCCGGTGAAGCTGGTGCTGACGCGGGCGCAGACGTTTTCGCTCATGCCCTACCGGGGCGAAACCCAGCAGCGCATTCGCCTCGGGGCCGACCAAAACGGTCAGTTGCAAGCCATCATACAGGACGCGGTGCTGGCCAAGGGCACGGCCGGCCAGTTCGTGGAGCCCACCAGTGAGGCCACCGTCAAGGCGTATAGCTCGCCCAACATCCTGGTGCATCAGCAGGCGGCGGCGCTCGACCTCAACGCGCCCGGCTGGATGCGCGGCCCCGGTGCCTGCCTCGGCCAGTTTGCCTTGGAAAGCGCGATGGACATGCTGGCCGAGAAAACCGGCCTCGACCCGCTCGACCTGCGCCTGCGCAACCACGCCGACGTGGAGCCTGACACCGGCAAGGAGTGGAGTAGCAAGTCGCTGATACAGTGCTACCAGGCCGGGGCCGCCCGCATCGGCTGGGCCGACCGCGACCCGCGCGTGGCCTCGATGCGGGAGGGGGGTAGGCTCATCGGCTACGGCATGGCCACGGCCATTTACCCGGTCAAGCAGATGCCGGCCGTGGCCTGCGTCATCCTGGGCGCCGACGGGCAGGCCGTGGTGCAGACGGCCACCCAGGAAATCGGCCAAGGCATGATTACGGCCCTCACCCAGATTGCCGCCGAAACCCTGGGCCTGGAGCTGGCCGCCGTGCGCCTCGAATGGGGCGACTCGGCCCTGCCCTACGGCGGCATGACGGTGGGTTCGATGACGACGCTGAGCGCGGGCGCCGCCATTCAAGAAGCCGCCCAGCAGGTGCGGCAAACGCTCCTGAAGTGGGTGGTGCAAGACCCGGCCTCGCCGCTGCACGGCCAGCCAGCCGATGGGCTGCGCGTGGCGCAGGGCCGCCTCGTGGCTCCCAATGGGGCCAGCGAAGCGGTAGCCGCCGCGATGGCCCGCCATCCCGATGGCAGCATCAACGAGGAAGCCATTACCGGGCGCACGTTTGGGCACAGTCCCTATGGGCGGTCGGCGTTCGGGGCGCAGTTTGTGAAGGTGAGCGTCGACCCCGATACGCTGCACATCCAGGTCGAGCGGCTGGTGGGGGCCTACGCCGGCGGGCGCGTCATCAACCCCGTGCTGGTGCGCAGCCAGTTGCTGGGCGCGATGGTATGGGGCCTGGGCCAGGCGCTGCTGGAAGAAAGCAGCCTCGACCCGCGCACCGGCCGCTGGATGAACACCAACCTGGCCGAAGCCCTGGTGCCCACCAACGCCGACATCGCCAACATCGAGGCCATTATCATCGACGAGGACGACACCCGCGGCCACCCGCTGGGCGTGAAGGGCCTGGGCGAAATCGGCATCGTGGGCACCAGCGCCGCCATCGCCAACGCCATCTACCACGCCACCGGCCAACGCCTAACGTCGCTGCCCATGCGGCTGGATAAGCTGCTGGCCGCCAGGCTCAACGCCTGAGTGATACCCCGCCCGATGAGGTTGTGCCGGTCGGCGAAGAAGTATAGAGACGCAACCTTTACCCCGCTACAACAGCCTTGCTTTTTCTATGCCCCCCCCGTTAGCCCCTTCGCCGCGCATTGACGTACACGCGCACTTCATTCCCGACTTCTACCGCGAAGCGGCCCTGGCCGCCGGCATCACCAAGCCCGACGGAATGCCCCAGTGGCCGGCCTGGAGCGAGCAGGAAGCCCTGGCTATGATGGACCGCCTGGGCATCGGCGCGGCTATGCTTTCCCTCTCCTCGCCCGGCGTGCGCCTGGGGACGGCCACCGACGCCGAGGCCCGGCAAATGGCCCGGCGCGTGAACGAGGCCGGGGCGGCGCTGGTGCAGGCCCACCACACGCGGTTTGGGCTCTTTGCCTCGCTGCCGCTGCCCGACGTGATCGGCGCGCTTGAGGAAGTGCGCTACGCCTACGACGCGCTGCGCACCGATGGCATCGTGCTGCAAACCAACTACCAGGGCACGTACCTGGGCGACCCGGCTCTGGACCCGCTCCTGGCCGAGTTGCACGCGCGCCGGGCGGTAGTATTCCTCCACCCCACCGCCCCGCCCGGCGACGTGGTGCCGCTGGTGAGCCTGGGCTACCCCGCACCCCTGCTCGAATTTATGTTTGAAACCACCCGCACCGTCACGCACCTGCTGCTGCAGCGCGTGCCGCAGCGCTACCCCGGCATCCGCTGGATAGTGCCCCACGCTGGGGCCGCGCTGCCCGTGCTCCTCGACCGGGTGGCCGGCCAGGCTCATGGCATGCACCTCGACCCGCAGGCCACCGAGGAGCTGTACGCGACCATGCGCACCTTCTACTTCGACCTGGCCGGCATGCCGCTCCCGCGCACCCTGCCCGCCCTGCGCACCCTAGCCGACCCCGCGCGTTTGCTGTACGGCACCGACTACTGCTTCGCGCCCGAAGCCCTGATTCAAACCTGGCAAACCAAGCTCGACCCCGACCTGACAGCAGCCGGCGACTGTGACGCCGTGATGCGGCGCAACGCGCAGGCGCTGTTTCCGCGGCTGGCCTAATACCTGAATTATAACACGAGCATCCAGGCTATCTACTGCTTTGACAGTGAGAATTTTCGGCACTCCTTCCGCGCTATCTCAATTAGGTTAGCTCACCAAATGGCCTGCGCTTACCATTTCCAGCACTTGATTGGTGGTCAAAACCGTAGCAAATTCAGTATGCAGGCTGGCTAGCGCTGTTTGATGAACTAACTCGGCCGGATAAAGCTGGCCGTCAAAACCTATTTTGTCGAACGTAGCTGTGGCATCGGCTACTAAATAGGTTTCAAAACCAAAGTTGCCGGCCATGCGCGTGGTAGTGGACACGCAGTGGTCGGTGGTTAAGCCTGCGACAACCAGCGCCTGAATTCCTTCTGCCACTAGATAAGCCTGCAGATTGGTGCCGATAAAAGCGCTATTTACCGATTTTGAGAAAATTGGCTCTCCCTCGATAGGCTTCACTTCCTCCTTGAACTCGTTGCCAGTTTCGCCCTCCGCTAAAACAGACCCCAGTAAAATGGAATTGTGCCGCACATGAATAACCGGCCAACCCTGTGCCCGCCAGTAAATAAGCAAACGCTCTGCATTGGCTTCAGCGTGAGCATTATTTCTGTTGCCACCCCAGTAAGCATGGCTATCGAAAGCCTTTTGAATATCGATAAGCAGCAAAGCAGGCGCTTTTTTCATGACCAGAGAATTAAGGTAAAGGGAACTCAATGGTGGCATAACATCGCCTCGTTCCTAGAGTTTAAAAGTTAAGGTCTGCTCGTTGTAATCACAGGTTTTCAGGCATAACTAAGCCCTGCTATCCAGGCTGTTGTAGAATTGCTGCCAGCAGTAATTCTACCTAACTGAAACAGCTTCCTAGAACAAGTCTTTCGTTGAATTACAAAATGATGAACCCTGCAAACCAAACCCAGTTTATAGACCAAGGACTAGCCTCCGACCCCACCAACCGGCTGCCCGTGACGCTGACCATTAATGGCCAAGCCTACCCCCTGCAGTTGGAATCGCGCGTGGCTTTGCTCGACGCGCTGCGCGAAAACCTGCACCTGACCGGCACCAAGAAGGGCTGCGACCACGGCCAGTGCGGGGGCTGCACGGTGCATATCGACGGGCAGAGCGCCCTCGCGTGCCTGACGCTGGCCGTGATGAGCGAGGGCAAGGCAATCACGACCATTGAGGGGCTGGCCCAGGGCGAGACGCTCCACCCGCTGCAAGCCGCTTTTATCCGGCACGACGCCTTGCAGTGCGGCTATTGCACCCCTGGGCAACTGATGGCCGCCAGCGCCTGGCTGTCCGGCCAGCCGCCGCGCACGGCCGCCGAAATTCAGGAAGCCATGAGCGGCAACCTCTGCCGTTGCGCCGCCTACCCCAACATCTTGGCCGCCATCCTGGAAGCCCAGGGTGCTTAACTCATTGCTATGCATCCATTTCAGTACCAGCGCGCTACCAGCACCGCGCAAGCGGTAGCGGCCGTGGCGCCCGAGCCGGGGGCCACGTTCATCGCCGGCGGCACCTCGCACCTTGACCTGATGAAGGAAGACGTGCACCGGCCCAGCCGGTTGGTCGATATTTCACTTTTGCCCCTAAAGCAGATCACCGCGCTGGCGGGCGGGTTGCGCCTGGGGGCGGGCGTCAGCAACACCGCGGCGGCGGCCCATCCCGAAATTCAGCGGCGCTACCCCGTGGTGAGCGAAGCGCTGCTGACGGGCGCATCCACCCAGATTCGCAACGCGGCTACGCTGGGCGGCAACCCCTTGCAGCGCACCCGCTGCCCTTACTTCCGCGACCCCGCCCAGCCCTGCAACAAGCGCGCCCCCGGCAGCGGCTGCGCGGCCCTCGGGGGCATCAACCGCGGCCACGCCCTGTTCGGCGCTTCCGACGCCTGCGTGGCTATCCACCCCAGCGACCTGGCCGTGGCCCTGGCCGCCCTCGACGCCGTGGTGCAAACCACCGGGCCGCGCGGCCCCCGCGCCATTCCCTTCCCCGAGCTGCACCGGCTGCCCGGCGCTACGCCGCAAGTCGACACCACCTTGGCGCACGGCGAGCTGATTACGGCCATCGACCTGCCGGCTTTCGCGGGCCGCTCGCATTACTTGAAAGTGCGCGACCGGGCTTCCTACGCCTTCGCTTTGGTCTCGTGTGCCGTGGCATTGGAAATGGACGGTGAGCACGTTCGGCGGGCGCGGCTGGCCCTGGGCGGCGTGGCCCACAAGCCCTGGCGGCTGCCCGCCGCCGAGGCCCTGCTAGTGGGCGAAAAGCCCAGCGAGAAGCTCTTTCGCGCCGCTGCTGATGCTGCCTTTGCCGACGCTAGACCCCTGGAACACAACGCCTATAAAATTCCGCTCGGCCGCAACCTGCTGGTGCAAGCCTTGCTCGAAACCAGTGGTCTGCAAGCGCTGGCTGGCCCGGCCGGCACGGCGTTCGCCGCCAGCGTGGGCGGCCTGGCCGGCACCTTCCCGGCTCCTTATTAAGTTCCTACCCCTCCCTAGCCATGATGGATGCCATTGGCCAACCCCTGGAGCGCGCCGACGCGCACCTCAAAGTAACCGGCGCGGCGCGCTACGCCGCCGAGTGGGACCTGCCCGGCCTGGCATACGGCGCGGTCGTGGTCAGCGGCATCGCCCGCGGCACGGTGCGGGCCATCGACGCGAAAGCGGCGCGGCGCACGCCCGGCGTGCTGGCCGTGCTCACCCACGAGAATGCCCCCCGGCTGCGGCCCCTGCCCGACAAGCTGGGCAAGGTGTTACTGCGCGGCGAAGGCGGCATGACCGAGGCGCGCCAGCCGCTGCAAGACGCCGAGGTTTACTACGCCGGGCAGCCGCTGGCCGTGGTGGTGGCCGACACCCACGAGCGGGCGCGCCACGCCGCCACGCTCGTGGGTGTCACCTACGACGAGCAGCCGCCCGAGCTGGCCATGACCACCGCCCGCCGCCAGGCGCGGCCCGCCACGTTTCTGGGCAGCCCCGAAGAAAAGCTCCAGGTAAGCATTGGCGACCCGGCGGCGGCGCTGGCGGCGGCTCCGGTCCGGCTGGAGCGCGTCTACGAGTCGGCCGTGACGCACCACAATCCCATCGAGCCGCTCGCCACCATTGCCCACTGGGAGCAGCGCGACGGGGCCGACTTCCTTACTCTATATGATACCACCCGCTTTCTGACGGGCGTGCAGCAAATCGCGGCCGGGGCGTTTAGCTTGCCCAAGGAAAACGTCCACGTTATCTGCCCGTTCGTGGGCGGCGCGTTCGGCTCCAAGGGCTGGCTGTTTGCCCCGCCGCTGCTGGCCGCGCTGGCGGCGCGGATGGTGGGGCGGCCGGTGAAAATCGAGTGGCGACGGCAGGACATGTTCACCGTGGCCGGGCACCGCAGCGCCACGCGCCAAACCCTGGCCCTGGGGGCCACGCCCGACGGCCAACTCACCGCGCTGCAACACGATACGCAGTCGCACGCCTCGCTGGTGAGCGGCTTTGCCGAGCCCTGCGCCAACCTTTCGCGGATGCTGTACCAGGTGCCCAACCTGGGCTTTACGCACCAGGTGGCGCACCTGAACCTGCCCTCGCCCTCCACCATGCGCGGGCCCGGCGAAACCGTGGGCGGCTGGGCGCTGGAATGCGCCTTGGATGAGCTGGCCACCGAGTTGAAGCTAGACCCCGTGGCGCTGCGGCTGAAAAACTACGCCGAGCACAACCCCGAAACCGGTAAGCCCTGGAGCAGCAAGCACCTGCGCGACTGCTACGCGCGGGGCCAGGCGCTCATTGGCTGGGAAAAGCGCAACCCCGTGCCGCGCGCCATGCGCGAAGGCCGCTACCTGGTGGGCTACGGCATGGCCACCACCATGTACCCGGCCGGCCGCAACGCAGCCACGGCGCGGGCCACGATTTCGGCCGATGGGCAGGCGCTGGTCGAAAGCGCCACCCACGAAATCGGCAACGGCGCCCGCACCATCTTCCGCCAAATAAGCGCCGATGGGCTGGGCCTGCCCGTGGCGCGGGTGCGCTTCGAGCTGGGCGACTCGGCCCTGCCCCCCGCTCCTAACACCGGCGGCTCCGTCACCACCGCCACCGTGGGCCCGGCCGTGCTGGCCGCCTGCCGCAATGCCCTGCGCGCCCTCAGGCAGCTGGCCGTCCGCGACGCGCAGTCGCCGCTGTTTGGCGCGGCCGAGGAGGCCATCGAGGCCCGCGCCGGGCGCTTGCAGCTCAGGGCCGCGCCGGCCCAGGGCGAGGACTACGGCGCCATTCTGCGCCGCGCCCGGCTGCCGGCCGTCAGCGCCGAGGGCAGCGCCAAGCCGGGGCCGGAGAAAAAGCAGTACTCGTTTTACTCATTCGGGGCAGTGTTTGCCCAGGTGCGCGTGGACGAGGCCACCGGCGTGATTCGGGTAGCCCGGCTCTGCGGGGTCTACGACGTGGGCCGGGTGATGAACCCCCCCACGGCCCGCTCGCAGCTCCTCGGTGGCATGACGATGGGCTTGGGCGCCACGCTGATGGAGGAAACCAGCTACGACCCGCGCACCGGGCACCCCGTAGTGCGCAACCTGGCCGACTACCACGTACCCAGCCTGGCCGACACGCCCGAGATGAGCATCGAATTTCTTGACAACCCCGACCCGCACATCGGGGAGCTGGGGGCGCGCGGCATCGGCGAGATTGGCTGCGTGGGCACCCCGGCCGCCATCACCAACGCCGTGTTTCACGCCACCGGCCAGCGCCTGCGCGAGTTGCCCCTCACCCCTGACAAGCTGCTGCGGGCGGCAACCCGCGCCTGACTTCTCCCCGTAAAGCCGGACCAGGCCAAAGCCGGGAGAATCGGGCGCTTGCAGCGACTTAACTCTTTGGGCTTCGGCCAGAGAATACTATCGACAATCACCAACCTTTTCCGTCAGCTTGTATGGCCTCCTCTCCCACCATTCTGCTAACGGGTGCCACCGGCACCATTGGCACCGAGCTAACCAAGCGGCTAGTGGCGCAGGGCGTGCCCTTCCGCGCCCTAGTGCGCAACCCCACCGATAAGTCGGCGCAGGCCCTGCGGGCACTGGCCGGAGCCGAGGTTGTGGCCGGCGACTTCAACGACGCCGTGAGTTTGGACCTTTGCGGCCATAAAATTTAACATGGTTTGTAAATCGCTCTACGACCGTTTAGTAGCGAAGAGCAAGAAAGGTAAGGTGGCCTTGATTGCCGCCTGCAGTAAACTTCTTCAGCAAGCCTTCGCCATTGTCAAATCCGACGTGCCTTACCAAGCTGATTTTTCAAAAACCCTCACTTAAAGTTCGGCTATTCAACGCAGTTCATCTTTTGGATCAAGGCTACCTTTGCCCCCGCTGACGACCGGCCGGTTGCCAACCAGCCTCGGCGCTGTTCATTCCTGTTTCCCCCTTCATTCCCTTACAGCTCACCACAATGGAAATCTCTCCGGCTCTTTCTACGGGAGCCAAACAGGAGTTAGCTCATCAGTTTCTGAGCAGCCTTAAGACCCGTGACTGGGCGCTACTGCGCTCGCTCTTAACTGACGATAGCACCTGGACGATGCCCGGGGCGGGTACCATTTCGGGCACGGCCGTGGGAGGCGATGCCGTAGTTGCCCTCGCCCAGCAGATAGTCGGCTATGGCTTAAATTTTGAACTTCAGAATGTCCTGATTGGGCTACATGGCCTAGCCCTGTCCCTGCACAATACCGCTAAGCGAGACGCCCTCGTGCTTGATGAGCGCCTAGCTACGGTTTGCCAGTTGCGGGCTGGTAAAATCTCAGGCATCGATACGTATGTTTCCGACATCGAGGGGTTTAACGCGTTTTTCGTGTAGCAAGAAAAGCCCGTGGCTGTTGCAGAACCCATAAGCGGCCCCGTTCGGTGAGGAGGCGAAAAACATATTGGGGAATCAAGCACTAGTAGCTCGTCGCAGGGAAATGGCGGAGTTAGTGACTAACAGCCAAGCCGCATGGCTAGCGAGCGGGCGTCCATAGTCCCTCACAACATGGCGAAAGCAAGTTGAGCCAGGAGAAGGGGCGTTCTACGACCCAGCGCTTGGCGACTGGCATGAAGCCGCACCCGGCGGTTGGGGACGGCTTCATGCCAGTCGCCAGCCCAGTGCTTGTACCTGGCGCGCAAAACATCCTTGGTGCAAAGCTCCGCCTGCTTCAGCCGCCAGGCAAGGAGGGAAAACCGATTCCCGAAGGGTAAAATTTCCCCTGTCCGGGTGCGCGGCCGTGCGGCGCTGCTCCGGCCCGTCAGGTGGCGCGAGCGGCGGCCGATGCCTCCGGGCGTCGCCAGCGCACCGTGCCGGGGCAAGAAGCCACGGCGCTACGGGGCGGAGAGGCGGTAGGCTACCGGCGAGACGGCGGCGTGCTGCTTGAAAAACTTACTGAACGACTGCGAGTGCTCGAAGCCCAGGCGGTGGGCCACCTCTCCCAC
>CALMOO010000577.1 GCA_937871705.1 uncultured Hymenobacter sp. | reverse complement strand
ACCCGCAGTGGCTCTGCCGCAGGGACCTGGGCCACCGGGCGAGCTACCGGAGCGGCTGGCCTCGACGTGAGCGCGGCTACTGCGGGGGTGGCCAGCTGCCGGCCGCGGGCGTTGAGGCGAAACATGGGCCGGGGGCGTTAGTCGAGGACTGTGCGGATGGCGGTGG
Source organism: uncultured Hymenobacter sp. (assembly GCA_937871705.1). GTDB lineage: Bacteria > Bacteroidota > Bacteroidia > Cytophagales > Hymenobacteraceae > Hymenobacter. The sequence goes on along the minus strand of CALMOO010000577.1, from coordinate 5,029 downwards.
GCGTGTACTCGCGCTGCTGCCACACGCGGTAGACGCCGGTGGGCAACTCAATGGGCCTATGCTCCTCGTGCACCAGCGTGGCCTTGGCCGCCGTGACCTGCAGATAGGTAAAGGTGCCCTGGGTGAAGAGCTGGGCAACCCCCGTTTCGTGGATGCGGTGGGCGTGGCCGGTTAGCTCGCCGTGGGCCAGAATCAGGCCGAGCGCGGGCTTGGCATCGGCGGGTAGGGCGGGCACAACAGCCAGCAAAACGTCGCCGTGGCGATAGAGGAAAGCGGGAGCAATCATGGCTAATAGGAGTAGTAGGGCAAGCGTTAAACTGCTGTAAAGACGCTGCAATATTAAGCAGCATTTTCACATTTTTACTGTTTTTATTAGCAAATAGTTTTAGTTTTTTAGTAAACTTTCTGCTTGCAATCTCATACTAACCATTTTAGCATACCCAAATTTCCTCTATTGTCGCATTAAGCTGTTCTGCAACAATTTGCTGGCTCTATCCAGGCCGTGTTATGTTTACCCTGCTAGCCAGCTGCAAGCGATTTCACTGCTACAAGCTCATCCGGCCAACTGCTAGCTACTAACTTGGCTCCATAATCAACTTGTAAGCTTTGAAAAAGCCAGGTCAAGCGCTGCTCACTTCTAATCCTGTCAAAAAGCAGCTCATTTACCTAGGTTTTTTCTGCTGGCTAGGGCAGCTACAAGGCCCTGGCAGCTTGGTTTATAGCTCGCTCAGTGGTTTAAATGCTTTACACCTAGGCCGAGTTTACTTGAAACAGTCGTCTAGTGGTAGGACGCCGGACATCTTAGTTTTATGATTACCTAAGGCAGGTCAAGTAGGACTTACTTCTGTGCGTATATACCGCTGCTTGGGCACAGAACACGGCGGTAACGCAGCTACTGGGCGACTGATTTACTGGCAGGGTAGCTGCGATAGCAGCACGCAAAAAAGCCTGACTAAGGTATTTCCTAGTCAGGCTTTCTACTGAGCACCCGTGCTTAGTCTATGCTCCAGCTAGGTTCTGAAGTGCCTCGGCAGCGGGCGGAAGGCTTAGCGGCATCGAAGCCAGTGAAGTAGCAAAAAATCCTGCACTGTTACCAGGGAACCAACTGGCAGCCAAGCGGGCTACGCCTGGAATTGCTTCATCATTTCGCGCTCCTGCGCGGCGTGGTTGGCAGCAAACTGCGCCTGTTGCTCTGGGGTGCGCTCAGTACCCAGATTAGCCAGTTGCTGGGTTAGCTCGGCGGCCGGCAAATCGGCTCCGTAGGTGGGTGTGCCGGGCTGCTGCCGCCACGACTCGTGCAGACTACCATCGTCCACGGCGTCGAAGCCTAGTTCCTCCACTAACGCTATTACCTTTTGTTTGGCAGTGGCATCGTCGCCGGCCACGGGCAGGCCGAAGCGGCCGGGTGCGCCCGCGGGCAAGCCTTTCTTTTCCAAGTGCTCGGCGTAGATGTTGTTGAACACCTTCACTACTGGCCGGCCCAGGTGCTGCTGTACCCACTCGCTTTCGGTCAGGTCGCCTGCTTCGAGCTCGGCTATCCGGCCATCGCGCAGCAAGGGGTAGTAGTTGCTCGTGTCAATCACGGGCACCTCGGCGCGCACGCCCTCGAATAAGTCTTTGGGTAGGTCGGGGATGCTTTTCAGGGGGATAGTCACAACGATGATTTCGCCGTGGCGAGCCGCTTCGAGAGCGGTGACGGCCGTGGCGCCCGTTTTCTGGGCCACGTCTTTCAGCGTTTCCGGGCCGCGAGAGTTGGCGATAAATACCTGGTGGCCGAGGCTGGTAAGCCGGACGGCCAGGGCGCTGCCGATGTTGCCGGCCCCAATGATTCCGATGTTCATCTTAATGGAGGATGAGATGGTTTTCACGCCTGCTTCGTGCAGTTGTAGATAGCTAAACAGGCCAGCCTGCCAGAATGCTTTTTCGAGCAGCCTACTCGCTTACTGTTTCCTATTTCATTAGGGTACCCAAACAGGAGGAGATGCCAACAGCTTTATTTCTCAGCAAGCTAAGGAAGGGGTCGCAGACGAGTGGCTTATCCAGGCATTCTCCTAAAGGCTTCTATGCTTTGTCCGTGCTTGGTCTATGCTTCGAGGTGCCTTGAAGGGCGGTGAGAGCTGGACAAGCTACTTGTTGAGGGCTTCGGAAACCTCGGCGGGGTCGAGGCCGGTGAGGCGGCAAAAATCCTGTACCGTGACCAGGGCCCCGGCGGGCTTGCCGGCGGCCTGGCGGGCGCGGCGCACCAGGCGCTTGGCAGCGTCGTAGCTGCGACCCGTGAGCAGGGCCACGTCTTTGGGGTAGAGGCAAATGCGGGGCACTGGTAAAGGGGCGGCGGGTGAATGAGGGTAGACCGGGCTAAACGGGGCAGCTACGTAGGATTGTCAAATTTACTTGATGAATTTCGCTACTACAAACAGCACCTGGCGCTAAACGCCAGCTGGGTGACTGGCCAATAATGGCATTACGGGGCGTTTAGCCAAATTATTTTACAATATGGCACAACAAACAGGTATTCTTGGAATTCAGGGTACCGTCGGGGGCTTGGTCTTCCGCAAGGATGGGTCGATAGCCCAGAAGCCGGCTAGCAACAAAGCGAAGTTTACCAGTGCGGCCAGCATGGCGCGCACGCGGGAAAACGCCAGCGAGTTTGGTACGGCGGCCTCGGCGGCCAAGCTGCTGCGCGACTCGCTGCGGGTGGCGATTCAGGCGGCTAGCGACAAGCGCATGGTGTCGCGCCTGACGCAGGCCATGCGCGCTATTCTGGCGATGGACTCGACCAACGACCGGGGCCAGCGGCAGGTACTCAAGGCCAACTTGGCTTCGCTGCTGGGCTTCAACTTCAACCTGGGCGCGGGCATCGGGCAAAACTTGTTTTTTCAGTACACGATTAGCGGCACGGCTTCGGACGTGACATTGAGCATTCCGCACCTTGACCCTAATACCGATATCTCAGCTCCGGTGGGGGCTACGCACTACGAGCTGGTGCTGGGGGCTTCGTCGGTGAGCTTCGGGGCCAAGACGTACCAGCAGGCGGCTATCGCGCAGCCGTTGGGTATTCTGCCTCTGAACGGGGTGGCACTGGCGAACACGACGGTCGTGGCCACGCTGCCGGCGGCCGCCGGGGCAGATGACCTGGTGGTAGCGGTGCTGGGGGTGAACTACTACCAGCAGCTCAATGGTAAGTACTCCCCGCTCAACAACAACGCGAGCAACCCGCTGGCGGTGGAATATGTGAACGTGACGGCCTCGGCCGGCGGCTCGGGTAACGTGAGCTTCGACACAAACCTGACGGGCCCGAACGACAACGCTCAGGGCGTGACCTTGGCGGCCTCGGCGGGGGACTTGTTCAAGTTCAATGCCCTGACTACGGGTGGCTCGGCCCCGGCCAGCATGGACATCTCGGTAGGTGGCGTGCAGGTGGCTAGCGTGGCCTACCTCGACCGCTATACTGGTAAGTCGTTCGGTTTCACGCACGCCGGCGTGGCCCACACGGGCGCATTTGCGGCTACGGTGAACTTCTAGGCCTCGCGGCTTAGGGAAAGCAAATGGGCCGGCCCTGGTAGCGATGCCGGGGTCGGCTTTTTTTCTCCCCTACCCTACTTTTTACGTGCAATGACTATGCTTACAAAAGCTCCTGCTGTCGGCTTGGCTAGCCCAGTTGAGCCTACTGACGTTGGCCAGGGCCAGCTGCACATTTCGGCTGTGGAGCCGGTGCTGGGGCTGGGGGTAGTGCGGGCGCAGGTAGCGCTGTCGCACTGGTTGGTGGCCGTGGTGCAGGCACCGATGGGCCAAAGCCACGCTGACTTGCGGGCGGCCTTTACAATAGGGGCCGGGTGGCCGCTAGCTTCTTTTCCCACCGGCTATGTGCTGCTGGGCTACCTCGACCCGCAGGATTTGCTGGTAATCTAACCCTTTAACTTTTTCTTCTTTATGAGTACGATAAGCAAAAAACTGGTGGGCTTTCTTTACAGCGGAGCGGCCCAGACGCTGGCCTCGGCCAGCTGGAAAACGAATGCCAATGCCGTGTACGGCATCAACAGTGAGGGCACGGGCTACCAGGTGTTTAAGCCGGGCAATACGTTCAACTCGCTCACCCAGCTCGTGGCTAATGGCGTGTACATTCTGGACGCGGCTAAGCTGGGCTTTGAGCTACCGGGGGCGACCTTGACGGCGAGCCCAGCGGGTGGTACGGCGGCCGGGACGCTCACGCTGGACAGCTTTATTCACTCTTTTTCGAGCGGCTACGACAACATCTTGCTGCAGGTATCGTCGCCGGATGCTACCGACACCGAATACCTGCTCGTGTTTGATTCGCCGGGCGCCTACTCCTATAAGCTGGCGTTGAGTAATAACACCAGTCTGTCGGTGCCTAACGTAACAAGTGGGCAGGTGGTGACGCTGACGGCCGTGGCACCTTCGGGGGCGCGGCTGACGCACACCTTTACGGTGGGCGAATAGCGCAGCTTAGCTAGTCGTTGGTAGCCGAATGAACCTACCCAACAAGCATAGAGAATCGCCTATGCTCGACACAACGCTTCATAAGAAAAGCCCGCTAGCAGGTCGCTAGCGGGCTTTTTCATTAGTAGAAGTTATCTTTTGCTTCCTAAGCGTTCATTACACGCACTTATGTGGCCCCGATGTGTGGGCTTTTACTCAGCCAGCTAGGAATGGCTAGGGCTTTGTTTCTGCCAGTCCTTTCTCAATTAGTTGAAAGAGGGGGTTATCCGGCTTCGACACTTTTCTGAGTTGGGTTTGGGCCGTCAGGAAGTGGGGGCGCGCCACTTGGGGGCGCTTGAGCTGCATGTTGAGGATGGCTACGTAGAAATGCAGGAGCCCCTGCGCGGCGGGCTGGGGCGGCGCTTTGGGTAGCTGGCTACTGAAGAAAGCTTCGGCTTCGGCCCACTGGTTTTGCGCCTGGTAGATGTCCATGATGTCGGAGAACATCTGGTCGTCGGCCGGATTAAGCTGGTAGAGCCGGGCGGCCCAGGTGGTGGCATCAGGGGCGTGCGTGTCGACGGACAGCTCCAGC
>CALMOO010000576.1 GCA_937871705.1 uncultured Hymenobacter sp. | reverse complement strand
ACTGCCAGCAGCGGCCGACTAACCGCAGAATCCTCGTGACTCTAGCCTTGCGGTATTGTAGTTGGCACCACCCGCCACCGACCTGGACCGGGCGCTAGGTCATTATACCAACTGATATTCTTATCACGCCTACTTGCTTTATCGGCATAGCACTAGCTAATACCCACCCGTGGACCTTTTTCACTTCAGCATGCAGCAGCTCGCCCCCAATCCGCTCCGATTTGGGGGAGGTGAATCGCACACCGTGCGGGCCTACCTGCGCCACTGGCTGCACCGCTACCATTACCCCCACGAGCCGCCGCGGCAGCCGGCGGATACCCCGTTCCAATTAGATGCCGTGGGCTGGGGCAAGCTGCTGACGGACACCGCTGACTTTTATGAGGTGCCCCTGCCCAGCCAGCGCCCCAAAGGCCTGGCAACCCTAGCCGACGTGGAAACCTACGTGCAGCAGCACTTACGGAAGGCCGCCGCTGAGCGGGGGTAGGGGCTACTTAATCCGGCAAATGCGCGGGTTCAAAACCCCGCCGATACCATGACAAAAATCACCTAATCAATAAATTAACGTCAGCATATCGGGGCTACTAGCGCGGGAGCTTTGCGGTTAGAAATCCGCCTGTCATAACCACGCAAGCTGGTAACTCAATTCCCCCGGTCAAGCCCCCATTTCAGGAGGGCAGCCCAAACACGCCGAGATAATTCTTGGCGCGTTTGGGCTACAGCATACACCAGTTTGGCTACAACCCGCCGCGGGGCCCGGGGGACCTTTGTGTTGTACTAAATCAGCAACTTCTCATGAAAACGATTTTCATCACCGGCGCTTCGGCCGGCCTGGGCAAAGCAACTGCCACGCTGTTTCACGCCCAGGGCTGGCGCGTTATCGCCACCATGCGCACGCCAGAAAAAGAAACCGAGCTGGGGCAACTGGAAAATGTAGTCCTGCTGCCGCTGGACGTGACCAACCCCGTTCAAATCACGACCACCGTGCAGCAGGCCCTGGCCCTGGGCGACATTGATGTGGTGTTCAACAACGCGGGCCACGGCCTGATTGGGGCGCTCGAATCCTACACCGATGACCAGATGGTGAGCCATTTCGAAACCAACGTGCTGGGCGTACTGCGGGTGGCCCGCGATTTTATTCCGTACTTCAAGACCCGGCGCGCCGGCCTATTCATCACCACTACCTCCCTGTGCGGCTTGGCCTCGTACCCGCTTTCTTCGGTCTATAACGCGGGCAAATGGGCGCTGGAGGGCTGGAGCGAGAGCATGTCCTACGACCTGGCCAAGTTCAACATCGGCATCAAAACCGTAGCGCCGGGCGGTATTAAATCCTCGTTCACGACAGCCATGCAAGTGGCCCAGGACCCCGCGTATGATACGCTGTTGGCCCGGCTCACTACCCTGTTTGCCGACGGCACACTGATGACCTTTACCGAACCCGAACTCATTGCCGAAGTCGTGTACGAAGCCGCTACCGATGGTAAAAACCAGCTGCGCTACCTGGCCGGCCCCGATGCCGTGGCCACCATGACCCAGCGCCTGGCCGAGGGCTCCGAAGCCTACCGCATTCGCCTGACCAAGCTGTTGCACGCCACGGCCTAGGTAGGTACCCGGCCGCGCGGGTAGCTTGTGCCCGCGTTTAGTTGTTTTCTCCCCTGCTTTTTCGCGTTTGCGATGAAATCAGAAGCCCCGCTCCCGCTCGTTTTTTCCTCTATTTCGGCACTGCAC
>CALMOO010000575.1:244-1748 GCA_937871705.1 uncultured Hymenobacter sp. | reverse complement strand
GCTCCGACCAGGACGTAACGGCCCAAACCGAGACCGAAAAGGAATCGGACAGCTTTCTGGAACGCGAAACTGCTGGCCAAGTAACCGACGATAACCACGGCAGTGGTGGCCAAACCCAGATGGACCAGCAGGACGACTCGATGCGCTCGGAGCAGCAAGCCCCGATGGGCCCTTCGCCCGCCAGCGACGAGAACCTGCCCGACCAACTCATCAACCCACGCGATGCCAACTTTACGCTGCCCGAGCTACAGCACCAAGGTAAAAATCTGACGGCCGAAAGCGACCCGGAAGATTAATCTTCAAAGTATTGCTTACAAAAAGCGCCTGCGGCCACTTGGTTGCGGGCGCTTTTTTGTGCATTTCGAGTGTAGGTGGCATCAGGAGGGTAGGCTTGCATTTGGAGCCGCCCTACCCCCATGTTTTTGCCGCGTCGTTGCCAGCGCCGTTTGTTATTGCCGCCGGGCTGGGTGGCGCTAGAGGTCCTGTTAGCGATTTTGATAATAGGCTGCGAAACGGTGCGTCAAGCCCAGCGTTTCCAGTCGGCAGCAGGAATACAATGGCCCTTGTATTTTGAGGATGAACCACTTTATGTATCTATGTCACCTTTGGTGTATAAAACAACTGCTACGCGCTTGAAAAATGATAGCAGATATAATCCGTTTGCTGAACTGGATACGCTGCGGCAGTGGCACGACATTGACGTTGTAGGTAGCCCGCTAGCCGACTTTATCAGTCTTCAAACTACCAATTCTGCTGTTCAAGCCATTCAAGCAGATACACTCCATGCAGGCGGAGTTCGCGTTCGTTTGCACGAGCATGCTACTTATGTGATGTTAGTAGGAATATTAGAAATAATGTCGATTCGAAACGTGAGGTATTGGCTTGATGTCCAGCATTGCCCGGTAGTAATTTATGCAACAACAGATAAACGCTTGCCATACTTCGTTAGAAATAGGTGAGTCTATTATTTAACGCTAAAAGCATCTATGCTTAATTGTTATTGTACCTCGCGCTAACCCATTGCTGAGCTAACCCGTTCTACCCAAGCTATGCTGGCGAAACCAATGGGCGTCTGCCCGCGCTGGGCACGAACGCTTGCTTATCAGAATGGAAGAATCACCAAAAATTCCCCACGCAAAATTCAGCGGGTTTGTGCGGGTGCGCGGGGCGCGCGAGCACAATTTGAAGAACGTGGACGTGGACATTCCGCGCGATGCGCTGGTGGTGTTTACGGGCGTGTCGGGCTCGGGCAAGTCGTCGCTGGCGTTCGGCACGCTGTATGCCGAGGCGCAGCGGCGCTATCTAGAGTCGGTGTCGCCGTATGCGCGGCGGCTGTTTCACCAGCTTGAAGTGCCCGATGTAGACGAGGTGGAGGGCCTACCCCCCGCCGTAGCGTTGCAGCAGCAGCGGGGCGGTGGCACCACGCGCTCGTCGGTGGGCAGCGTCACAACGCTCTCCAATCTGCTACGGATGCTGTACTCGCGGGCCGGCGATTATCCAGCTG
>CALMOO010000575.1:0-234 GCA_937871705.1 uncultured Hymenobacter sp. | reverse complement strand
ACCAAGCTATTATCTACGCCGAGGCGTTTTCGCCCAACACACCCGAGGGAGCCTGCCCGCAGTGCCACGGCCTAGGCCGCATCTACGAAGCCACCGAGCGCTCGATGGTGCCCGACGATTCGCTCACCATCCGGGAGCGGGCCATTGCGGCGTGGCCCACCGCCTGGGGCGGCCAAAACCAGCGCGACATCTTGGTGAGCCTGGGCTACGACGTGGACCGGCCTTGGCGTGAAC
>CALMOO010000574.1:5435-11595 GCA_937871705.1 uncultured Hymenobacter sp. | reverse complement strand
GGGTGGTAGTAGCCACCATTACCTCGCTCACCAAAGCCGCGCGCCGCGTGCGGCTTACCACGTGGCCCAGAATGGTGTGCGTGTCGCCGACGGCGGAGAGGGGTAGGGGTAGCTGCGACTTGCCCGGCAGCCGCGACGAGCCTAGCCTAGATTGAACAAGCGCCAGCACGCGCACCGAAGAATCAGGCATTCTGAAATTACTAAAGCTTGATGTTCAACTTACTGGCTTACCGAGGTAGCGGCTGCGGGGTGAAGGTAGGCCCCAGGCAGCGTGGGCCCTGGGGCGTCCAGGCCAGCGGGTCGATGCAAAGGCAGCGTTCGGTCATGGCTTTGTTCCAGGCGTGGTACACCAGGTATTCCGTCTTGCCATCGGGGCCCATGGTGTGGGAATGGTGGCCAGGGCCGCGCACGTGGCCCGGCACCGAGTGCAGCACCCGCGCCCCGGCATCGGAGCCCGAGTCGAGGTAGGGGCCCATTATATGGTCGGCCGTGCAGTAGTCGACCCCGTAGCGGTCGGTGAGAAAGTTGGCACCACTGAAAAAACAGTAGTATTTTCCTTCATGGCGGCGCACAAACGGGCCCTCCATTGTGTGCCACTGCGCAAAAGTGCGGTTGCCATACAGCGGCATCAGGCGGTTGGCTTCAAAGAGCGTCCAACTGTGCCGCGCCCGCAGCACCGTCCGGCTTTCGCCGGCCAGCTGCGTCATGCTCGCCAGGCGGTCTACCACCAGGCCGGTGCCGGGGTAGTAGCCATCGGCCGTGTCGGTGAAATCGCGTGCGTAAACGAGGTACCATTGCCCGTCGGTGTCCTGCAAAGGGTGCGCATCAATGGTAAACTGGCTATCAGGCACGGGTAGGGCAGCTACCTCGGTATACGGCCCCTCGGGCCGGGTACTGGTAGCCACTTGCAGCTGGTGCCCCACGCTGGCCCCGATTGCTCCGCCGCCCCGCGAGTAGTACATATAGAAAACACCTTCGTGCAGCACTACTTCCGGTGCCCAGAAATCAGCCTTCTCGGTACCTGCCGGGGGCAGCAGCGCACCGCCCAGCGGCTTCCAGTCGACAAGGTTATCCGAGGCCAGCACGCTGAAAACGCGCCCATCGGCAGTGCGGCCCTGGCCAGTAGTGCCGAAGGCGTAGTAGCGCCCATTGTGGCGCAGCACTGCCGGGTCGGGAAAATTGCGGGCCACCACCGGATTGGTGTAGGTGCGGGCCGCAGCCGTAGCAGGGGGGCGCATAGCGAGCAGAGCTAGGCCCGTAGCGGTGCCCTTAAGAAAATAGCGGCGAGAAAACATGGGTGGGAAAAGTAAAAGAAGTGGGGCTGTACCGGGCAGACTGGCCGACGCAAAGAAAACGCTAGCGCTCGTGCTGCCGCGCCAAAGCGCAGCAGCTAGGAACAGGAAGTGGTAGTAACCCGCGAAGCAAGGTAAGAGGTTTTAAAAAGTCTTGTAAAGTAGGCGCAAACGTTTGCTCTTATCCCATACTAGCTGAATGATGGCCAGGTGAGATAATATTGTGCATAGAGTCATAAAACTGATGTTACTACCCCCCTCGGGAGGTGGGAAGGAGTCAAATTAAAAAGTCTTTCAATCGCCAGCACAATTTTGTTGGCTTATTGTAAAATAAGACTACTTTTGTGGCGAGATGTAGCCAAATGCCAGCTACTTCGGCTGCTCGGTGCAAACAACGAATAGCAGCGTACTTCTTGCTTTAGGCACTGCTTGCGCCAATGCCAATAAGGTGTGTGCCTGGTTTCCTTCCGTTTGGTATAAAGATAATTACGCTACTTAACATTCATCTTTGTAGTGCAAACGTTTGCGCAAAAACCCGATTTTTTGCGCTTTAATTTGCTCTCATTTTCACCCAATTCCACCCGTATGAACAAGCTACTACCCCCTTCTGGGCGGCTGTTGCTGCCTGTGCTGGCCTGCTGCCTGCCGCTATCTATAGCGACGGCGGCCCCCGCTGCGGCAACTGTTTCTCTGCTGACAAGCCGCCTGCGGCCCGCCGCTAGCGTTACCGGCCGCGTAACCGATGAAAAGGGCGAAGGCATGCCTGGCGTAACAGTACGCGTAAAAAACAGCACCCAAGGTGCTACTACTGACGCGAATGGTAATTTCACGGTCGACGCGCCCACTGATGGAACCCTCATTATTTCCTCGGTCGGCTATGTTACCAAGGAGGTAGCCATTAGTGGCCAGACTACGATAAGCGTTAGCCTGGCTCCTGATACGCAGCAGCTTACTGAAACTGTTGTGGTAGGCTACCTGACGCAAGAGCGCCAAAATGTGACTGGCGCAGTAGCGACGGTAGGAGGCAACGACGTGCGCCGTGCGCCGGTAGCCACCCTTTCTGAGTCGATAGAAGGCCGGCTGCCGGGCGTGCAGGTAACTACCAACGGTACGCCGGGCCAGACGCCCAACATCAATATTCGGGGGGTAGGCTCGATTAACAACGGCTCCGGTCCGCTCTTCATTATTGATGGGCTGTGGGTGACGGGTGGCCTGCGCGACTTTACACCACAGGATGTCGAGAGCGTGCAGGTGCTGAAAGACGCCGCCGCGCTGGCGCCGTATGGCGTGTCGGGTGCCAACGGGGTAGTCATTATAACTACCAAAAAAGGCCGCTCGGGCACCACCAACATCAATTTCAACGCCTACGCGGGGGTGCAGAACATCGCCAAGCGCTACGACCTGGCCAACGCGGCCGAGTACACGGCGCTGGCTACTCAAGCTTATACCAACGCCGGCCTGCGCGTACCTTCAGGCATTGCCAACCCATCAGGAGTAGATACGGATTGGCAGAAGGAATTTTTTAAAACCGGCGTAATCCAGGATTATAACCTGGGATTTTCGGGCGGCGGCAACAACTCTAACTACCTCATTTCAGGTGACTACTTCAGCCAGTCGGGAACTGTTATCGGGCCCAAGTATGAGCGCTACAACCTACGGGTGAATTCAGGCTTCACGAAGGGCAAGCTCAAAATTGGGGAAAACCTGGCCTTGACGCGCGCCAACCAAACGCGCCTCAACGGTACACCCTTCATTGACTTGCTGCGCATAACGCCCATTACGCCGGTGTATGACCCGGCCAACCCCGGCGGCTATGGCTACGGCGACTCAAACAACCGGCCCACATTTGGCTCGAATCCGATTGGGGCGCAGCGGCTGCTTAATAACATTGGCGCTAATAACCAGCTGCAAGGCAACGTTTTCGGCGAGTTTTCCTTCTCGCCCTCGCTGCGCTACCGCCTCAACCTGGGCACCCAGTACCGGGCTTTCCACGACCAGCGGCAGCAGCAGGCGGGCGGGCTAGCGCCCAACAACATCACGCCCGTTTCGGGCTACACTGATGCCCAGGGTAACGAAACGTTTCTGCTGGCTGAAAACACACTGACTTTCGACCACAGCTTCGGCCTGCACAACCTGACGGTAGTGGGCGGCTACTCTGAGCAGCGCGACAATTTTGAATTTACACAAGGGGCCGCGCAAGGCTACGGCAACGGCCCTACTTTCTACTGGGCTCTCGACGCCGGCGCTACCCCCCTGCCGGGCACGGGTTCAACCTACCTCTGGGCCAAGCGCTCGTATTTTGGGCAGCTCACCTACGACTACGACGGGCGTTACCTCGTGACAGGCGCCTACCGCCGCGACGGCTCGTCGCGCTTCTCGGCCGACCGCAAATACGGTAATTTCGGGGCTGGCTCGCTGGGCTGGCGCGTGTCGAAGGAGAAGTTTTTTGAGGGCATCACGGCCATTAGTAACTTAAAGCTGCGTGCTTCTTACGGCATTTTGGGCAACGACCAGCTCAACGGGGCTTATGGCGGTTCTTATCTCTACCAAGCATTTATCAACCCTAATGTCAACTACAACTTTGGGGGAGCTATTGCCAATGGAGCTATTCAGACGGCGCTGGGCTCGCCCTCGGTGGGCTGGGAAGAGCGCCGCACCCAGAACTACGGCCTCGACCTAGGCTTTCTGGAAAACCGCTTGTCGCTGAGTGCCGATTACTACATCTCGGAAACCCGTAATGCGAACGTAAACCCCCAGATTCCGCTATTTCTGGGCAACGCCGGTGGCGACCCGTTTCAGCAGATTGGCCGCATTCAAAACAAAGGCTTTGAGCTACTTGTGGGCTGGAATGACACTAAGGGTAAGCTGACGTACGGGGCCACGGCCAACCTCACCACCATCAGCAACAAAGTGCTGGAACTGGGTAGCTCGGGCACCCAGGCCAACTTCTTCGACGCCGGTCCCAACGGCGGCGTGACGCGCACCGAAGTCGGCTACGAGGTGGGCTCGTTTTACCTCTATCAGGCTGACGGTATTTTTCAGACCGGCGACAATATTGCTACTAGCGCGCAGCCAACGGCCCAGCCTGGCGACGTGCGCTACCGCGACGCGAACGGCGACGGTAAAATCGACGCCAACGACCGGGTCCACATTGGTCGGGTATTTCCCAAGTTGCAATACGGCTTGAACCTGACGGCCGGCTACGGTGGCTTCGACCTGGCCGTCTTCTTCCAGGGCGTGCAGGGCAACGATGTGTACAACTCCGGGGCGTATTGGCTCGGGCGCTTCGACGACCCCACCAACTACCAGGCGGGCCTCTCGCCTTGGACGCCCACCAACCCCTCGACTACTACCCCCCGCCTGGCGCTGGCTAGCGGCACAAACACGTTGGGCTACACCACGCGCTTTTTGGAAAGCGGCTCGTACATGCGCCTGAAAAACCTGCAAATAGGCTATACCATTCCGAAGGCGCTGCTAGGCAACAACAAGGCTATCAGCAGCGTGCGCCTCTACGTAACGTCGCAGAATCTCTTTACCATCACCAAGTACTCGGGCTATGACCCCGAAACCATTGGCGGCCTCGACGGCTCGCTGCTGACGCGGGGCGTCGATGAGGGCAACTATCCCAATCCGCGCACCTTCACGATAGGGGCCCAGTTGGGCTTCTAGGGCCTGGGCGTCGTCATTTTTCCCACGTTTATTTCTTATTGGTGATGAAAGCTACTTCTAAAACGCTGCGCGCACTGGCTGCGGCCAGCCTGCTGGTGGCCACTGGCTGCGAGAAAAACCTGCTCGACCAAAACAATCCTAACCTCGCTACCACCTCTACCTTCTGGCAGACGAGCGATGACGCGCTGCGGGCATCCACAGCCTGCTACGCCGGCCTGCAAGGCATTGGTATGTATCGCCGCTGGCTCTCCTTTACCTACGATGGGCGCGCCGACGACGGCTGGAGCCAGAGCCCGTACACGCTGCTGCGCGACATGACCAACTTCGTGCAAACCGACTACAACTTCGAAGCCACGGCCAACGTCTACCGCGACTGCTACCGCACCATCGACCGCTGCAACCAGGTGCTGGCCTACGTGCCGGCCATTCAGATGGATGCTGCGCTCAAGAACCGCATTCTGGGCGAGGCATACTTCATTCGGGCCCTGAGCTACTTCAACCTGGTTTCGTTGTTTGGCAACGTGCCCTTGTCGACGCAGCCGGCTAGCCTCGACTACCGCCCGGCCCAAGGCAAAGAAGCTGACGTATGGGCCCTGGTAATCAGCGACCTGCAAGCAGCCATTGGCACGGGCACCACGCCCAACCTGCCGGTTTCCTACCCCTCCGGTTCCGACCGGGGCCGCGCTACACTGGGCGCCGCCCGCACGCTGCTGGGCAAGGCCTACATGCAGAACAAGCGCTGGGCCGATGCGCAGGCGCAGTTTGCCCTGGTTATAAACTCCAATACCTACTCGCTGGGCAGCTACACTGATAATTTTCGCCACACGACCAAGAACAACGCGGAGAGCATTTTTGAGGTGCAGTTCACGAACAACAACATTGGCGGCCCTGACGGGCAGGGGGGAGTAGACGCTACCACCTCGCAGGGCTTTCAGCGGGCCAAGTTCTTCGGCCCGCCCCAAAATGGCGGCACGGCCAACACGGGCTTTACCGACTGCGAGGTGCGGCCCTGGGTAGTAACCGAGTTTTTGCAGGAAGGCACGGCCAGCGGGCAGCGCGACCCGCGCTTGGCCGCTACCGTGTTCTACAACTACCGCGCCTTTGCCTCGGCCCTGCCGCAGAGTGCTGATACGCTGGTGTATGACTTGTCGCGGCCGGCTAGCTTCGCGGCTGGCACGTATGGCTTCCTTAACCGCTAC
>CALMOO010000574.1:1200-5425 GCA_937871705.1 uncultured Hymenobacter sp. | reverse complement strand
GGCGCAAGTACCAGAGCGACTACTACCGCGGCGACGAGGACTTCGACTCGCCTAATGATTTCCGGGTAATGCGCTACGCCGACGTGCTGCTGCTGCAAGCTGAAGCCCTGAACGAGCAAGGGCAGCCAGCCGCCGCCGTGCCGCTCATCAACCAGGTGCGGCTGCGCGCCGGCCTGGCCCCGCTGGTGGCCGGCAGCTTCGACCAAAGCGCCCTGCGCACGCAGCTGCGCCACGAGCGCGTGACCGAGCTCACGGGTGAAGGCCTGCGCTGGTTTGACTTGCAGCGCTACGGCCTGCTCGACTCGCAGACCGGTATTGACCAGCTTAAGCAGCATGATGCGCAGTTCAATAACTTTACAGTAGGTAAGTCGCGGCTCCTGCCACTGCCTCAGCAGGATGTGAACCTCGCTGGCCTCACCCAGAACTCTGGGTATTAGCGCTAGCTGCTGCCCGCCTACTCGACAGCCGCTCTACTCCGGGGTAGGGCGGCTGTTTAGGCTTTACTTCTGCTTTCACACCCAGCTCTTTCGTATGCGCTCATTTCTTCGTTTGTCGATGCTGGCCCCCCTGTTGGTACTGGGCCTGCTCGATTGCAAAAAGTCAGACTCTGGCACCACGCCCATCGTGGTGCCGCCTACCCCGCCACCCGCCGCTACTACCTTCACCAACCCGCTGCTGCCCACTGGCCCCGACCCGTGGGTGTACCAGAAAGACGGCTTTTACTACTACATGCACACCACGGGCGTGAACCTTACGCTCTGGAAAACGGCGAAGATGAGCGAGTTGGGCTCGGCGGTGAGCAAGGTTATCTGGACGCCGCCTGCCTCGGGCCTGAACTCGCACGATGTGTGGGCGCCCGAAATTCATTTTCTGGATGGTAAGTGGTACGTCTATTTCACGGCGGGGCCCGGCAACTGTTGCGGCGGCCAGCGCCTGTGGGTGCTCGAAAATGCTAGCCCTGACCCTACTACCGGCACCTGGACCGAGAAGGGGCAAATTGCAGTACCCGGCCAGGATTTGTGGGCCATCGACGGCACCATTCTGGAGCAGAATGGTAGCCGCTACCTGGTGTGGTCGGGGCAGGAAGCCGGCTCGGACCAGCAGAATATCTACGTCGCCCAGATGAGCAACCCCTGGACGCTGACGGGCCAGCGCACCCAGCTCAGCCACCCGCAGTACGCCTGGGAGCTGAACGGCATACCCAAAGTGAACGAAGGACCGGAGGTGATTCAGCACGCCGGCAAAACGTACCTGACGTATTCGGCCAGCCACTGCAGCACCGACGACTACGCCTTGGGGATGCTCACGGCCAGCGCCACGGCCAACCCGCTCGACGCTAGCGCCTGGACGAAATCGGTGACCCCGGTATTTACGAAAAGCGCCGCCAGCAACGCCTATGGGCCAGGCCACAACGGCTTCTTTGTGTCGAAGGATGGCCAGCAGAATTGGCTTATCTACCACGCCAACCTGCAAGCGGGCCAGGGCTGCGGCAACGCGCGCAACCCGCGGATGCAGCTCTTTACCTGGAACGCCGATGGCTCACCCAACTTCGGGGCGCCGGTGGCCACGGGCGTAGCCCTGCCCCGGCCGGGTGGCGAGTAGGTAATTATTGTACTAAGAACTTATCTCAACAGTCCATCCGGCCGTCATGCTGAGCCTGCCAAGCATGACGACCAGATGGACTGTTGCGTAATAACATACCTATGAAAAACAAGAATTTCTGCCAATTGCTGGCCGTACTGGGGCTGCTAGGCGCCGCGCCGCTCGGGGCGGCAGGGCAGGTGAATCCCAAAAATATCAAGCCCAAAACCACGCCTACCCCCCCGTCGTTTGCCATCGCTAACCCGGTGCTGGCCGGCGACTATCCCGACCCGTCGGTGACGAAAATCGGGAATACGTATTGGGCCACGGCCACTTCGTCGAACTGGGGGCCGACGTTTCCGCTGCTAAAATCAACCAACCTGACGGAGTGGGTCTTGGTGGGGCACATCTTTCCGGGCGCGCGCCCGGCTTGGGCCGATTACTACTTCTGGGCGCCCGAAATAAGCCAGGCCAATGGCAAAATCTACGTCTACTATACGGCCCACCAGCGCGGTGGCAACGTAGCGGTGGGCGTGGCCAGCGCCGACCACCCCGAAGGGCCGTACACGGACCACGGCCCGCTGGTGGGCCAGCCCGATGGCTCGATTGACGGCTTCCCCATTAGCGATGAAAATGGCCAGCCCTACCTTATCTGGAAGGAAGACGGCAACAGCGTGAAGCAGCCTACCCCCCTCTGGGCCCAGCGCCTCAACGCCGAGCGCACCGCCTTAGTTGGCGAGAAGAAGGAGCTTTTTCGCAATACGGCGGCTTGGGAGGGCAACCTCATTGAGGGGCCGAGCGTGGTGCGGCACGGGGGCTACTTCTACCTTTTTTATGCTGCTAATGGCTGCTGTGGGCACATTTGCACCTATGGCACGGGCGTAGCGCGGGCCAAAAACCTGCTCGGTCCCTGGGAGAAGTACGCCCAAAACCCGGTGCTGACCAAGAACGACGTGTGGGCCTGCCCCGGCCATGGCACGGTGCTGCAAAAAGATAACCGCTGGTTTTTGCTGCACCACGCCTATAAAACCGATAGCTTTGAGAACGTGGGCCGGCAGGGTGTGCTCAGCGAGTTTACCTGGACCAAGGAGGGCTGGCCGCAGTTTTTGCGCCACAGCCCAGCCACCGTGGCCGCCAAGATTCCCGCTAAGGTCGAAGATGAATTTACAAGCCCAACCCTGGGGCCGGCCTGGCAGTGGCCGGTCGAAGACAAGCCGGAGTTTGCCCTGCGCGATGGCCACTTGCTGCTCTCTGCTCGGCCCGACAACGGCGGTGCAGCGCTGGGCCGCTCTACGTTGGCCGCCGACTACACGGCTACCACTACGCTGCTCAACCCCAGCGCCCTAGCCCCCGGCACTGCAGCAGGCCTAGCTGCCCTCGGCGACCCCAGCAACTCGCTGAGCCTGACGGTGGTTGATGGCAAGCTGCAGCTCTGGGAGCGCCGCGCCGGCAAGGTACGCGTGCTGGCCGAAACCGCCCTACCCCCCGCAGCCGCCGCAGCCGTGCAATTGCGCGTGCAAAACCACGCCGGCAACCAATACCGCTTTTCCTGGAGCGCCGATGGCCGCACCTGGAGCAGCCTGCTGCCCAACAACGAAGTTATCCGGGGCGAGTTCCTACCCCCCTGGGACCGAGGTGTGCGCATCGGCATGGTGGCGCAGGGCGCCGCACCGGCCACGGCCACCTTCGAGCGCTTTGAGGTGCAAAATCAGTAGGTTGTAGCTAGGCAAGCCGGGGTAGAATAGCTTCAAGGCGGCCCCGGGCTTTATGCCTTTTACACAAACGCTTGTGTGATGTGGAAGCCTATAAATGTGCGTTGAGGCAGCTTACTAGTGTGCAGCTTTTCACAGTATTTTTGCTTGAGTGTAGCCGTCTATTAGGTCTGCAAAGCTGGTCGCAGGCCTGTTTCCCTTGTATCCCGTGGCTAAAAAACGCGCTTCTATCACCGACCTGGCCCGGCAGCTAAATATTGCCGCTTCCACCGTTTCGCGGGCGCTCAATGGGCACAGCGCCATCAGCGACGCTACTACCAAGCGCGTGCTTGCGCTGGCAAAAGAGCTGGGCTACCAGCCTAACAATATGGCCGCGGGCCTGCGCCGGGGCAGTAGCAAAATGCTGGGGGTAGTGGTGCCCCACATCGATGGCAATTTCTTTTCGCAGGTGGTGAAAGGCATTGAAGTCGCGGCCAGCAAAGCGGGTTACCACGTCCTCATCTGCCAATCGAACGAAGACATGGTGCACGAGCGGCAGAACGTAGAAACGCTCCTCAATGCCCAGGTCGATGGCATTCTGGTTTCGCTGGCGCGCACTACCCGCGAGTTTCGGCACTTCGAGAAGGTGCGCAAGCGCGACATTCCGCTGGTGTTTTTCGACCGCATTCTGGAGGGGTACGATGTAAATGCGGTGGTGCTCGACGACCGCGCGGGCGGCTACCGCGCCACCAAGCACCTGCTAGCCCAGGGCTGCCGGCGCATTGCGCACTTTGCTGGGCCGCAGCACCTCAATATCTACAAGCATCGGCGCCAGGGCTACGAAGAAGCGCTGCAGGAGCACGGAATACCCGTTGAAGAAGAGCTTATTCTGGTCAACAACATGACGATGGAGGCCGGCATACAAGGCATGCAGCAGCTGCTGGCGTTAGCCC
>CALMOO010000574.1:0-1190 GCA_937871705.1 uncultured Hymenobacter sp. | reverse complement strand
TTTTCGTCCAGCGACTTTGCGGTGGCCGGCGCCTTGCAGGTAATCAAGGAGGTTGGCCTGCGGGTGCCCGAGGACATCGCCCTCGTGGGCTTCAGCAACGAGCTTTTTTCGCGCCTTACCGAGCCCATGCTCACTTCGGTAGACCAGCACTGCGAATTGATGGGCCGCTCGGCCACGCGCCTGCTGCTGCAAATAATGGAGGAGCAAGGCCAGCATTTTGCGCCCCGGCACATTGTGCTCCAGCCCGATTTGCTGGTGCGCACTTCCTCGCTGCGCCACGAGCCAGTGGCACAGGCTAACGGCCAAAAGGATGATTCGCGAAATAATGGCTTCTTAGCAAAATAGTTACTCACTAACGAATAGTCCAACCGCCGTCTACTACCAGGTTGTGGCCCGTCACGAAGTTTGAGGCCGCCGCGCTGAGAAACACAAAAGCACCGGCCAGGTCCTGCGGCTCGCCTACCCGGCCCAGCGGAATACGCTGGGCCAGCTCGCCCTCAAAGGCCGCGTCCTGCCGCACCTTGTCGGAAGGGAAAGCACCGGGCGACACGCAGTTAACTTGAATGTTTTCGGGCCCCAAATACGAGGCGAAGTACTTGGTCAGCTGAATCATAGCCGCTTTGCCCGCGCCGTAGTGCGGCGGGTTCAGAAACTGCGGGGCGTCGGCGTAAACGGCAAAATCGGGGGCAACTATACCATACATTGATGCCACGTTGATGATTTTGCCGGCGCCACGCTGGCGCAGGTAGGGTAGCACCTCGCGCAGGCAGCGGTAGGTGGTACCTACCGAGCCATCGAGGCCGAGCGCAAAGTCCGCATCGGGCAAGGCGTCGGGCTGCTGGCCTCGGCTATAGAAAGCGTTGTTGATAAGCACGCTAGGCAAGCCAAACTGCTCGTGGCTACGCCGAAAAGCCGCCTGCACCGAAGCTGTGTCGGCCACATCGCAGGCCACAAAGTGCAAGGCGGCGCCAGCTGGCAGCTCGCCGCGCTCGGCAAACACCGCCTTAAACGTCGCCTCGTTGCGGCCGAGCACCACCACCTGCGCGCCGTGCGCCAGCAAGCCCGCCGCGATGGCCCGCCCCAGGTGCCCGTAGCCGCCCGTGAGCAGCACGACTTGCCCGCGCAGGTCAAACATCGACTGGTAAAAAGTAGTGGTTAGGGGCGCGGCGGCCATGTGTAGGGAAGTAAGT
>CALMOO010000573.1 GCA_937871705.1 uncultured Hymenobacter sp. | reverse complement strand
CTACAAACTTTCCGACATCCTGACCATTCTCAAGTCGTCGGGCAGCGAGTTTAGCAACAACAACTCGTTTCGGCACGCGGCAGCGCTTTCTTACTACACTATTTTCTCGTTGCCGCCGCTGCTGCTCATCGTCATTACCATTGCCAGCAAGGTCTACGGCGCGGAGGCCGTGACCGGGCAAGTGTATGGCCAACTGAAGGGACTAGTAGGCGCCGACTCGGCTAAGTTCCTGCAAGACAGCATTGCTAGCTTCACCAAGCAGGAGCGCAGCGGTATTGCTTCTGTGATTGGGGTAGGCACGCTCATCTTTGCCGCGACCACGTTTTTCGTGACGCTGCAAGAAAGCATCAACGATATCTGGAACCTCAAAGTCAAGACCGAAGGCCTGGGTATCGGCGACTATCTGCGGCAGCGCGTATTGTCGTTCGGATTGATTTTGAGCGTGGCCCTACTGCTACTTATCTCCTTCGTTGTCAGCGCCGTCCTTACGGCGTTTACGGGCTGGCTCTCGCGCCAGATTCCGGCTATCGGTGTCGTACTCATTCAGCTCGTCGACCTGGTGTTGTCGCTGGGTATTACTACGCTGCTGTTTGGGCTTATTTACCGCTTTCTGCCCGATGCCATCATTCGCTGGCGTGATGTGGGAATTGGGGCCTTCATCACGGCGCTGCTTTTCGTAATTGGCAAGTACCTGATTGCCTTCTACATCGCGAAGGCTGACCCAGGCTCGGCCTTTGGGGCGGCGGGCTCGGCTATCGTGCTGCTGGTTTGGATTAACTATTCCTCGCTCATCATCTTCTTCGGCGCCGAGTTCACCCAGGAGTTTGCCGATGCCTTTGGCCAGCGGGTGCAGCCCAAAGCCCACGCTGTGCGCGTGCTACTCGAAGAAGTGCCACCCGCCGAAACCGAAGAAGCCAAAGCTACTGGCCGCCCGCCGGCCACGGGTAGCTGGCGGGGGTAGCAACTGCTTAAGCAGCCGCAACTTTCTCTTTATTAGCCAGTTGACCGCAGGCAGCATCGATGTCCTTCCCGCGCGAGCGACGGATGTTGGTTTGTACGCCGCGGTCGGCCAAGAACTTGTGAAAGGCCGTGATTTTGTCGCTTTCCGCGTTGCGGTAATCGGCGTTCTCGATGGGGTTGTACTCGATAAGGTTGATTTTGCAGGGCAGCCACTTGCTAATAGCGAGTAGCTCGGCCGCATCCTCCAGGCCGTCGTTAAAGTTCTCGAACACAATGTATTCGTACGTCACTTTGCGACCAGTTTTCTGGTGGTAGTACTGTAAGGCCTCTTTGAGCGCGGCGAGCGAGTTGGCCTCGTTGATGGGCATAATCTCATTGCGCTTCACGTCGTTAGGCGCGTGCAGCGAAAGAGCAAGGTTGGCCTTCACATCGTCATCGGCCAGCTTTTTTATCATCTTGGCGATGCCAGCGGTGCTGATGGTGATGCGGCGCGGCGCCATGTTCAGGCCATCGGGCGCAGTGATGCGGCGCACGCTCTCGACCACGTTGGCGTAGTTGAGTAGCGGCTCGCCCATGCCCATGTACACGATGTTGGTGAGCGGCGTGCCGTACTGGGCCTCGCACTGCTCCCGAATGCGCACCACTTGGTCGTAAATCTCAGCCGCATCGAGGTTGCGCTTGCGGTCCATATAACCGGTGGCGCAAAACTTACACGTGAGCGAGCAACCCACCTGCGACGAGATGCAGGCCGTCATGCGCGTGTCGTGCGGGATGAGCACGCCCTCGACAATATTCCCATCGTGCAGGCGGAAAGCCGACTTAATGGTGCCGTCGTTCGATAGCTGCTGGTTTTGCACTGCTACCCCGTTGATGACGAAGTGCTGGGCCAGTAACTCGCGGGTGCTCAGCGAGATATTGTTCATTTCCTCGAACGAGCCGGCCGTATTTTTCCAAAGCCACTCCTGCACCTGCTTGGCGCGGAAGGGCTTTTCGCCGTGCTCTACCATAAACGCCTTGAGG
>CALMOO010000572.1:7238-17978 GCA_937871705.1 uncultured Hymenobacter sp. | reverse complement strand
CACCAGCGCAAGCCCAATACCGACGCCATGGCCGACCTGGCGCTCTATAACTTCATCGAAATGCGCGACCGCGTGGCCGACCCGCGCTTTCTCTTGCAAAAGAAAATCGAGGCTAAAATTGCGGCCCAATACCCTGGCCAGTGGCTACCCCTCTACTCGCGCGTCACGTTCTCCGACACACCCTACGCCGAAGCCTGGGCCGCGGGGCAGCGCCAGGAAGCCATTATGGCGCGGCTCATGCCGCACATTCAGGCCGAAAGCGACTACGAAAAGCCGCAGGTGCAGGAGCTAGTGCAAGCGGCGCTTAAAGAGTAATAAAAAAACCGTTGGTCAGGCTGAGCTTGCGAAGCATCTTATCACGTTTGAACAACTCGTTCAGCGGCGGTAGGATGCCTCGCAGGCTCAGCCTGACCAACGGTTTTTTGCGTCTGCCTCTCTTTAACTTTATGGCGCGACGGTAATTGTGCGCGTCACCGAGTTATACGGGCCCGGAATGAGCGTGCCGCCGTTGTCTACCAGCTCCAGCTTGATGGTGGCTTGGCCGGCGGGCAGGCCCTCCATCATGTAGGGCAGCCACTGGTCGAGCATAAACTCGGTGCCGTTGATGGTGGCGCGCACCTTGTTGCCATCGGGGGCCAGGGTAGTATTTACGAGGTAGAAGTCCAGCATAATCTTCTGGGCGTCTTTGCCTTCGTATTTGTCCTTGGGCCGGCTGTAAAAAAGGTGCTGGCCTTTGGGGTTGAAGTCGAGGGCTGGGGTACCAGCGGGCAGGTTGCCCACCGTAATCACGCGCAAGTCGTAGGCGCCGAGGTGCTTAAGGCTCTCGTGGTACGAGCGCGACAGGAATGTAAGCACGACGTGCTGGCCGTCGGCGATGGGTTTGGTGTACTTGGTGTCGTAGTGGGCCGTGTAGGGCTGGTCGTCCACGATGTTGTGGATGTGCTGGCCCTTCATCGAATTAGCCATCTCAGTAGCGTGCATGCTGCCCGTCATCTTGGTCAGCGAGTAGTTGGTGAGCTCGTGCGAAAACGCGACCTCGCCGCTGGGCACCGTGGAGCCGGCCACGGGCGTGTTGAGGCGCATCTGGGCCGAGGGGAACTTGGGCGAGTCGTTGTAGGGCGTCAGCGTGATGCCGCCCTTGGTTTGGGCACCGTTGGCCGCCGTATTAACAGTAGTTTGGGCCCCGAGCTCGGTGTTGCGCGCGGCCGGGCCGGTGCTGTTTTCGGCTTGTTGTGAGGTGCTGCAGCTGCCTAGCCCCAGGATGGCTGCCAGCGCCAACGAGCCGCTAAGAGGAGTGAGTAAGTGTTTCATGGTGTGAAAGTAGTAGGAAAAGGACGGCAAAACCTGGTCAATACGGCGCTAACCCACTAGAAGGTTTTGCCGTAACTTCGTGGTAGGCAACTACTGGTTGCTGCTAGTGGGGTAGGGCCGGGGCCGGTTGTGCAAGCAATTTAGGCCCCCGGGGCTATCCGCTACCAGTAGTTGGCGGTCATCAATCAGCAACCAACAATTATTCCCTTAATTATGGCTGATAACCTGCCTGACCACATTCCGTCGCTCGACCTGGCCGATTTCCGTTCTGGCGACCCTGCACGTAAAGCTAAGTTCGTCAACGAACTAGGTGAAGCTTACCAGAGCATTGGCTTCATCGCCCTCAAAAATCACGGCCTCAACGAAGAGCAAACCAAAGACCTGTACAGCGATGTGCAGGAGTTCTTCCAGTTGCCCGACCAGGCCAAGCAAGCCTATGAAAACCCGGCCCTGGCTGGCCAGCGCGGCTACATCAGCAAGGGCAAGGAGCACGCCAAAGGCCGCAATACCGGCGACCTGAAGGAGTTTTTTCACGTGGGCCAGGAAGTGCTCGACGAGAATGACCCGGTGAAAAACGACTATCCCGCCAACATCTGGCCGAATGAAGTGCCCCGCTTTTCGCAGAGCACCATGAAGGCCTATCGTACCCTGGAGGCGGCCGGCAAAGACGTGCTACGCGCCATTGCGCTGTACTTGGAACTGCCCGAAAACTACTTCGATGGCAAGGTGAAGAACGGCAACAGCATCCTGCGCCCCATTCACTACTTCCCCATCGAAAACCCTGAGGAAGTGCCCGCCGATGCCGTGCGCGCCGCCGAGCACGGCGATATCAACTTGATTACCTTGCTGATGGGCGCCAGCGCCGACGGCCTGCAAGTGAAGCGCCGCGACGGCCAGTGGATTGCCATCACGGCCCTACCCGACCAAATTGTGGTGAACGTGGGCGACATGCTGCAGCGCCTCACCAACGGCGTGCTGCGCAGCACCATCCACCGCGTGGTAAACCCGCCCCGCGAGAAAATGAACACCTCGCGCTACAGCATTCCGTTCTTCATGCACCCGCGCTCGGAGATGAGCCTGGCGGCCCTACCCCACCTCGTGACGGCCGACAACCCGAAGAAGGAAGCCGACATCACGGCCGGCGAATTCCTGAATGAGCGGCTTATTGAACTGGGCTTGAAGAAGAAGTAAGCCCAGTTAGTATTGTTTTTAGAAGCGGCTTGTCTGGTAAGGCAAGCCGCTTTTTTGTAGGGGATGAGGTTCCTCGCCTGGTTTTTGCCGTACAAAGCTCGTCCCTACCCCCTCCTCCTTAGATGACTCCTGCCACCCGCGTCGAACACGATTTTTTGGGCGAACTGCCCATTCCTACCACTGCTTACTACGGCATCCAGACGCTGCGGGCGATGGAAAACTTTGCCATTACGGGCATTCCCATCAAGTCGGAGCCGCTGTTTGTGCAGGCCCTGGCGTATGTGAAAAAAGGCGCCGCGCTGGCCAATAAGCAGCTCGGCGTGCTACCCCCCGCCATTGCCGATGCTATTGTGGCGGCCTGCGACCGGGTGGCGACGGGCGAGTTCGACGACCAGTTCTTGACCGACATGATACAGGGCGGCGCAGGCACGTCGGTGAACATGAATGCCAACGAGGTAATTGCCAATGTGGCGCTCGAAATACTCGGCCACGCCAAGGGCGAGTACCAGTATTGCCACCCCAACAACCACGTCAACTGCTCGCAAAGTACCAACGATGCCTACCCCACCGCGTTTCGCATAGCCTTGAATAACAAGCTGGTGACCTATCGCGAGGCGCTGGGCCAGCTGGCCGAAGCCTTTGCCCAGAAAGGCGACGAGTTTAAGAACGTGCTCAAAATGGGCCGTACGCAGTTGCAAGACGCCGTGCCGATGAGCATGGGCGACGAGTTTCGGGCTTTCGCCACCAACCTGCGCGAGGAGCTGCTGCGCATCGACGATTCGCGCCGGCTTATTTCCGAAATCAACATGGGTGCCACCGCCATCGGCACCGGCGTAAACACGCCGCCCGGCTACGCCACCCTCGTAACCGAGTGCCTTCGCCAGGTCACGGGCCTGGAGCTGAGCTTGGCCGGCGACCTCATCGAGGCTACTTATGATACGGGCGCCTACGTGCAGCTCTCGGGCGTGCTCAAGCGCACGGCCGTGAAGCTCAGTAAAATATGCAACGACTTGCGGCTGCTGGCCTCGGGCCCGCGTTGCGGCTTCGCCGAAATAAACCTACCCCCCTTGCAGCCGGGCAGCAGCATCATGCCCGGCAAGGTGAACCCCGTGGTGCCCGAGGTGGTGAACCAGACGGCGTTCTACGTTATCGGGGCCGACCTCACGGTGACGATGGCCGCCGAAGCGGGCCAGCTACAGCTCAATGTAATGGAGCCAGTTATCTCGTTCGCGCTGTTTACCAGCATCTCGTACCTCACCAATGCCTGCCACACGCTGCGCACCAAGTGCGTGGTCGGCATCACGGCCAATGCGGCGCACGCCGCCAGCCTGGTCTACAATAGTATTGGCATCGTGACGCAGCTCAACCCCGTGCTGGGCTACGAGGCCGCGGCCAGCATTGCCAAGGAAGCGCTGGCTTCTGGCAAGTCGGTGCACGACATTGCCGTGACCGAGCGCCAGCTACTGACGCAGGCCAAATGGGAAGAGATTTTCACGTTTGAAAACCTGATTAGGCCGGTATTTATTCAATAAAACATAGGAGGCGGCGCATGAAGGTTGCGTGACCTCGCCCTATCTTCGGCATAGGTAATTCCCACCGCTCTGTGCTTTCTGATTCTCTCACTCGTGTTACCTCGGCTGTGTCGCGGGCGCTCCCGGATACGACTCCGCTGCGGCGGGAGGGTAGGCGGCTGCGCCACACGCGCAATTTTATTTTCCTGAAGGATGTGGCTGGGCTGGCCTGCACGGCCTTTGGCGGCCCGCAGGCCCACGTGGCCATGATGCTGCGGCTGCTCGTGCACAAGCGCCAGTACCTCACCGCCGCCGACCTGCTGGAGCTGCAAGCCCTGTGCGCGCTGCTGCCCGGCCCCACGTCTACCCAAACCATCACGGCCATCGGCCTGCGGCTGGGCGGGCCCAACCTGGCCTACCTCACGCTGCTCGTCTGGTGCCTGCCGGCGGTGGTGATTATGACCGTGGCCGGCCTGCTGCTCAGTCACATCGACCACGGGCGTACGGCGCAGGTAGTGCAGTTTGTGCAGCCGGTGGCGGTGGGTTTCGTGGCGTTTTCGGCGTTTCGCATTGCCGAAAAAGTCATTCACACCAAAACGTCGGTGGCTTTGATGGTGGCGGCCGCCATGGTGGCCTATTTCTTTCAGTTGCCGTGGGTGCTGCCGGTGCTGCTGCTAGCGGGGGGTAGCGTGACCACGCTACGCTTCCGCAAGCACGCCATCGTGCAGGATAAGCAGCCCTTGCGCGTGGAGTGGGCCAATTTTGGGCTGTGGCTGGGCATATTTCTGGGCGCCGCCTTGCTGGGCCACTACACCGAGTGGCTGCCGGTGCGCTTGTTTGAGAACTTTTACCGCAACGGTTCGCTGGTGTTTGGGGGTGGGCAGGTGCTGGCGCCGCTGCTCTTTGCCGAGTTCGTAGAGTTTAAGCACTACCTCACGGGGCCCGAGTTTTTGTCGGGGCTGGGGCTGGTGCAGGCCCTGCCGGGGCCCAATTTCTCATTTGCCTCCTACATCGGGGCCTTGGCCATGCGGCCGGCCGGCGGGGGGGTAGGCGGGCAGCTGCTGGGCGCGGCGGTGGGCGCGGCGGGTATTTTCCTGCCCGGTATCTTCTTGATATTCTTTGCTATCCGCTTCTGGGATGGTCTGCGCCAGTATCGCGTCGTGAAGGCCTCGCTCGAAGGCGTGAACGCCGTGAGCGCCGGCCTGGTGTGCGCGGCGGCGCTACTGCTCTACCACCCGCTGCCCGACCGCCTGCTCGACTTGCCCAACGCCTGGTGCCGTGCCCACGACGTGGCCCTACCCCTCAATCCGCTGCTGGTGGGCTGCACGTTCCTGCTGCTGCTCTGGGAGCGCGTGCCGAGCGTGGTCATCATCGCGGTGGCGCTCGCGGCGGGGTGGCTGGTGGGGTAAGCGACGGCTACCAGCAATAAGGAAGGCAGTCGCGCGCTGGTTAAATGCCTACATATAGGTATTTTAATGTATTGGAGGAGAGCCTAATTTAGCCTTACACCTTTTCTGGTGTTTTGCTAACCTAACTCTTTCTCTCATGCACTTGAAAACAGGCACCTTTTGCGCTTTAATGGCACTGGCTGCGGCCACCGGCTGCAAGCAGAACGACGAACCTAGCTTACCGGCCGACCCTACCAGCTTCACGGCGCAAACTATTGCCAGCAACTTGGTGGCACCCATCGGCCTGAGCGTCGATGGTAGCGGCCGAACCTGGGTCACCCTGAGTGGCACCGGTAAAAACGACGCCCAAGCGGCGCTGGTGACGGCCGATGGCAAGGTGTCGCCCGTGCTAACGGGCTTGACGTCGGTTTTTGCCAACGGTGAAACCCAGGGAATTGGGCACCTCTTGTACCACGACGGCACCCTGTACGTGCTGGATGGTGGCGCCGGCAAGCTGTACACCCTGGATGTGTCGGCGTTTAAGCCCGGCGACACGCCGTATGAGGCCAAGAACCTGAGCGCCGAAAATATTGGCGCGTTTGTGCTGGCCCAGCAGCTTACTACCCCCCTCAATACCAACCTTTATAACCTGACGCTAGGCCCCGACAATAACCTGTACATCACGGACTCGGGTGCCAATGCCATCATCAAGCGCGATAGTAAAACCCGGGTGCTCAGTGTATTTGCCAAGCTGCCGGGCGTAAACGCCACGACGGATGCCGTGCCCACAGGCATTGTCTACGACGGCAGTAATTTCCTGGTCAGCGGTCTTAGCGGGGCTCCTTTTATTGCCGGCTCTACCAAAATCTACCTGGTAAGTCTGGCCGGGGTAGTGAGCGACTATCAAACGGGCTTCACCACGCTCACCGACATTACGTTATCAGCCAGCAACAAACCAATTGTGGTGCAATACGGCACGTTCTCGCTCACGCCGCCCAATATTGGCTTCACGCCCAAAACCGGTCAGATACTCGACGCCACTAAAGCCGCCCTGCTCAGCGGCCTCGACCGGCCCACCGACATCGAGCGGGCCGACAACAGAACCTATTACGTGCTTTGCACCGGCGATGGCACCCTGCAAAAGCTGACGTACTAAAGTTTCAATTAGCAATTATCCGTCATCAATTCTTAGACGGTCTACTGCTCTGCCGAGTTAATAAAGTGGTTGATAATTGAAGTCACCGGTTTGTGATTTCTACGTAAGCCTTGCCGGTTACGGGCTGGCCGTTGTGGGTGCCGGTTACGCGGCACATGCCTTCCCAGTAGTACATGGTGAAGGCGTGGAAAAAGCGCAGGCCCAGCTCCTGGTTGGGCACCAGCGGCTCTACGGTGAGGTCGTAGCCCTGGGCGGGCACTTGCACGCGCCACTTGGCCGGGTATTTTTTCTTGGATTTTGGGCTGGTCCAATAAGTGAGCGGCGTCAGCTGAAAATCGGTGCCGCTGAGGTGCACGTTCTGGTTGGTGGCCGAGAAGAACGAGCCGTTGTTGAGGCTCTGGTTGGTTTCGGAATTGCGCAGCGTGTTGAGCATCAGTTCCTCGCGGGGCTGGTCGAGCTGGATGCTGAGCCAGTCCCAGCCCACACCTTTGCTCACGATGCTGGTGCAGTTCCACTGCCGGTCGTACCAGAGCTCGCCGCTGACCTGGTGGGTTTTACCGGCCACCTTGAGCGTGCCCGTGGTCGTGAGGCGGGGGTAGGAATAGTAGCCGGCCAGCACGCCACCGCCGTAGTTTTCGTAGCCCGTGCCGCCGTGCAGCAGCACGGGTTTGGCGGGTGTGGTACTCAGGTTGAGGGCATAGCCGGCGTTGCCTTTGCCGGTGAAGGCGGCTTGCAGCTGGTAGGTGCCTTCCTGGCCATCAAATTTCCAGACCTGCCCGGCCTTACGCTCGCGCAGGCGCACGGGCAGCGAGTCGGAAAGCAGGCGCGGCAGCTTGCCGAGCTTATAGTCGTACTTAAACTGCTGGCCCTGGGGGTCGGTGAGCGCCACGTTCACCATCTGGTAGTCGTCATTGCCATCCTTCAGGTTGAAGTGGAAAAAGACGTACTCCACGCCAAATTCCTCGCCGGTGGCCTGGTCGCGCAAGTGGCCGGTGAGGTACCACCACTCCAGCGAGTTTTTGGGGTGCACAGCCTCCTCGTGGGGCAGCTCGGCGCGGGTAGCCGTGGGGTTGAAGCGCGTAGTGGGGGTAGGCTTGAAGGTAGAACAGGCCGAAAGAAGTAAAAGCAGCAGTGCCAGCGATAATCGAATCATACCCTGGCACAAGGGTTTTTGAGGCCGAAAAGTTTGGGCTAGCGGCGAGCCGTACGTGAACGTGCCGGGTACACCGGGGGCGATACAGGCCGTGGCCTGACCGTAACGCCCTTTAAGTTGTTGCGCCCGCGCCCAGGCGCCGACGCCAGGCGCAACGTTAGCGGCAAGGTCTGGTCATAGTTTCGTACATCAAGCCGAACCTGAGTTGGCTTGAAGGTGTAGGGAAGAGGCCAGGCCTGAAGTTTGAATACGCCGCCGCGCACTGGCTTCCAGGCAGCAGGAAAGCTGATAGTAAATTCGCCGCGCTCATCCGTGACGGCGCCGTACGTGCTATCGTTGAGGTAGAGCCAGAGTCCGGGAATTGGCACGTTCAGCGAGTCGTCTAGCACTACGCCGCGAATAGTAATGACCTCTTGCTGAGCCGGCGGCCTAACTGCTGACTGGGCTAAAGCTGACTGCCACCCTATAAAAACAGCGACGGCCAGCAGCCAGTAGTGCGGGCCGCACGGCCTTTTGTGGTGCTGCAGCACAGCTGGCGTTATTATCGCCGCGCTTGCCTGCTGCCCCTTATGAGCCGCTAGGTAGGCTAGAATCTTGTCTTGGCTCATTGGAGTAAAACCCACCACCGTTTTGGCGCAAGCCGCGCAGTGCCGGCCTACGTCGGTGGGCGTCATAGCATCCCAGCTCTCGGGGCAGGGGGTAGGGATGTGAACAGAGGCGAAACGCTGAGCCATAGACGGAAAATAACAACTGCTTCTCTCCTCGATGCCAACCAATGGTCGATTGCACACGCCGGGGCTGTAACTTGCCCGCTTACTAGCTTGCGCCCAAATTTTTCCTGGCCGAATGCCTCCCGCCAATACTTCGCTCTTTCGCCGCAAAACCATTGCGGCCATTCTCCAGAACCCGCCGCCCGATGTGCACGGCAGCGCCGCGCCCGGCACCCTGGAGCGCCACCTCACCGTGCGCGACCTCACCGGGCTGGGCATTGCGGCCATTATTGGGGCCGGTATTTTCAGCACCATCGGCCAGGCCAGCCTTAATGGCGGGCCGGCCGTATCGTTGCTCTTTGTATTTACGGCCGTAGCCTGCGCATTTTCGGCGTTGTGCTACGCGCAGTTTGCGGCTACTATTCCGGTTAGCGGCTCGGCCTATACTTACGCCTACAGCTCGTTTGGCGAGCTCGCGGCCTGGATTATTGGCTGGGCGCTCATCATGGAATACGCGGTGGGCAACATCGTGGTGGCCATCTCGTGGAGCGACTACTTCACCGGCCTGCTCGATGGCATCGGCTGGCACATTCCGCGCTGGCTCACGATGGGCACCCAAAGCGCCCGCCACGGCTACGACACCGTGCTAGCCCTTATGGAAGCCCACCAGCCGCTTAGCCTGGCCACGCCCGCGCAGCTCGAAGCCTACCAGGCCTGGGTGCGCGCACCCGAACTGTTCGGCGACTGGCGCCTGGTCGTGGACCTGCCCGCCTTCCTTATCACGGTGGCCATCACGGCGCTGGTGTACGTGGGCATCAAAGAAAGCAAGAATGCTTCTAACCTACTGGTGGTGTTGAAGTTAATAATTGTAGCGGTGGTGATAGTGGTGGGCGCGTTTTACGTGAAGCCGGCCAACTGGTCGCCGTTTGCGCCGCACGGCATCGGCGGCGTGCTCAAGGGCGTGTCGGCGGTGTTCTTCGCCTACATTGGCTTCGACGCCATCTCAACCACCGCCGAGGAGTGCAAAAACCCGCAGCGCGACTTGCCCAAGGCCATGATGTACGCGCTCATCATTTGCACGGTGCTCTACGTGGTTATCACGCTGGTGCTCACCGGCATGGTGTCGTACAAAGAACTGGGGGTAGGCGACCCGCTCTCGTTCGTTTTTGCCAAAGTAGGCCTGCCCAAGCTCTCGGCGCTGGTGGCCGTGAGCGCGGTGTTTGCGATGGCGTCGGTGCTGCTGGTGTTTCAGCTGGGGCAGCCGCGCATCTGGCTCACCATGAGCCGCGACGGCTTGCTACCCCCCGTATTTGCGCGGGTGCACCCGCGGTTTCACACGCCCTCGTTCAGTACCATCGTCACGGGTATTTTCGTGGGTGTGCCGGCTTTGTTTCTGAACATGGATTTGGTGGTCGACCTTACCAGCATCGGCACGCTGTTCGCGTTTGCGCTGGTCTGCGGCGGCATCCTGATTATCGACCCCTACGGCCGCTCCGAGGCGCGCTTCCGGGTGCCCTACATCAATGGGCGGTGGTTGGTGCCGCTGCTGCTCGTGGCCTGCGCCTACCTGCTCTGGCGCTACGACCACGGCACCATCGTCAAGCTCATTGCAGATACCGACGGCTCCACGGCCGCCCACACCGGCGAAGGCTGGTACGCCGTGTTCCGCCACCAGATTCCCTACCTGGTGTTCATCTTGGCGTCGCTGGTGCTGGCCGTCGTCACGTTTCAGAAGAAGCTTTCGCTGCTCCCGGTGCTGGGTTTGCTCACCAATCTGTACTTAATGACGCAGCTCGGCATCAACAACTGGACGATGTTCCTGATTTGGCTGCTCATTGGCCTGAGCATCTACTTCGGCTACGGCTACAAGCATTCTAAGCTGAACAAAGCGGCCGTGTAAGCTAGCTGCTGCCCGCCGCGCAGGCAACAGCCAGCCCTACCCCCCTTTATTGCGGCAACGACAGCAGGTAGCCAATCGTGAAGTTGGCATCCCAGTCGAAGATAAACTGCTGGCACCCAGTCGTTTCGGCTATCGTGCGGTAGATGTTCAAACCGGATTTCAGCTTCGCTTTGTCAAACAGGTAGGTATCGGCGGCCGCGAGCACCGTGTAGCGCTCAGTGCCCTTGCGCACTAGCTTGGCCATCTCGTAGGGCACCCCGCCAATAATAAAGCAAGTCTGGCGCACAGTGGCTGGAACCCGCTCGGCCATCCGCTTCACTTCGGCCGCGGCCGTGATGTCGTCCACACCCTCTTCGTAGTACTTCGAGCCGTGCGTTTCGACGGAGGCAGGCACGCCATTTTCACACCACGAAATCTCGG
>CALMOO010000572.1:2139-7228 GCA_937871705.1 uncultured Hymenobacter sp. | reverse complement strand
ACGAAGGCCCTGTTGAGGTAAGGGGGGGGTAGGGTCACGGTCAGGCCCAGAGCCGCTTCTTTGGTGGGCGTCATGGTGTTGACCACGTAGCCCATGGCAGTTAACTGCTTGACAATCTTCTGAGTAGGTACGGCCTTAAGCGCGCCCGAGCTCACCACAAAATGAATGTCCTGGCCGCTTACCCCGTAGTCCAGCATCTTGACGATGTAAGCCCGCAGCCCCTTTCTGATTTCCTCGTTAGAAGCCATGTTCTCCATTATCAGGCTGTTATCAAACTCGGCCTTGTTGAGCTTCCAACGGTGCTGCGCGTCGGTGTGCACAATAAACGAGTTGAAGCCACTGGCCCCCAGCTCCACTACGCCGCGCAGCTTGCCGCCCACCGGCTCGGCCGGCACGTACGAAAAGGCTGTGGGCGCGGCAAAGGCCGTCGGCGTCGCAGGCTCGGGGTTAGCGGTGCCCAGGCCGGCCAGGCTGGTAGGAGCCGCATCGGCCGCCATAGTAGAGGAGAGCCCCCGGCTGCCCGTGAGCGAGTGAACCCCGAAATAAATGCAGGTCAGGGTGAGGAGCAGCAGGAGCAAGCGAATGGGAATGGAGAGGTTTTGCATGAGGGTGGGGAAGGTGAAAGATTGAGTATGAGTACATAAACTAATGCTGCCTAAGCCCTCGCCCCACCAAGCCTGGTGCGCCAGGGCGGCGCCCGGCGGCGGGGCAGGCAAATGCCACCGCCACTGAGCAAGACCTTTTCAGGCTTCGCCGCGGTCCTGTGCGGCTTTCAAATAGCGAGCAGCCGTAGTGGCAGAGCGGGTCGGGCCCACGAGTTGCTACCGCAGTAGCTCGCTTGCTCACAGCTACTCATCTGGTAAATAATTACTTATTATGATTTGTCGATATGAATGTATGAATATTTACTTAAAATATAGCACTCTACTAAATAATACAGGCGCAGAATAGCCGACGAGCGCGGCCTCCGGCAAAGAAGACAGCAGAAAGCCAGCTACCAGCAGCAAGAAAAAGCCTGCCCTGGCTAACGGGTACCTCGAACCTACTTCGAGGTACCCGTTAGCCAGGGCAGGCTTCAATTTCAAAAAGGTGCACAGCTTAGTGCCATCCAGCCGGGGAGTTGCCGAGTGGCAAAACCTTAGGCAAGATTTTGTTTATTAAGGTATTGCCTAAGCATTGGGCGGCGGGGCGGCTTGCAAAGCAGCCAGCAGGTTGCTGCCCTGCGGGCTGCCCCAGCCGGTGCAGGCATCCCAGCCCGGCCCGGCCGAGTAGGCGCCGTTGGTGCCAGAAGTAATGTCGCGGCAAACCTTTCTGCTCGCCAGCGAGCCGTAGAGCAAGGGATTGAGAAAGCCCACTGGCTTGGGCAGCTTCTGATTGAGCAGGGCCAGCAGCCCGGCCCACAGCGGGGCCACCGCACTGGTACCCCCTATCACCAAGTCTTGCCCATCTACGCGCACCTGGTAGCCGGTATTGGGGTCAGCGTCGCCGGCCACGTCGGGCAGGCCCCGGCCGGGCTTGCCAGCCGGGAGGGGGGTAGGGAGCTTAAGCGCGCGCTGATAATCGGGTACCGCAAAGTGCGCGCTGATGCCGCCACCGGTGGCACTGTCGGTGCCCTCATTCCACACCACCTCGCTGCTGATAGCCTGGCCAGTAGCCGTGAGCTTGGTGCCGCCGCAAGCCAGCGCGTAGGGGCTGCTGGCCGGAAAGTCGGCGTGCGGCTGGCCATCGGCCATGCCGTCGGCCGAGCCATTGTCGCCGGCTGCGCAGCACACCGTCACGCCCAGCATGGCCGCCGTCTGGAAAGCCTGGTTAAACTGGTCAAGCGCCTGCGTGGTCCAGGTCGATTCGGGCCCGCCCCAGCTGATAGAAATCACCGACGGCTTGTTCGTCTTATCGTGAATGGCCGTCGTGATAGCGTTCAAAAAACCCTGCGACGTATTGGGCGCGAAGTACACCACCAGCTGCGCCTTCGGCGCTACTGCAGCGGCCACTTCTATGTCGAGCAGCACCTCGCCATCGGCGCTGTTTGCGTTGGTGGGCTGGTTGCGGGCGCCGCCTACGCTCACCACTTTCACCTTCGGCACGGGCAGCTTCAACTTGGTAAAATACGTGGTTAAGTCGGCGGGCTTGAAGCCGCCACCCAGCTCAATAATTGCAATGCACTGGCCCGAGCCATCGAGGCCAGTCGGAAAATTATAGAGCTGCGCTAGTTGCGGCGGCGTAAATGCCTGCGCCACTGCATGTGCCTGAATGGCGCCGGAAGTGGGGGTAGGGCGCACCTGAAAGTGCGCCTGCGCCTGCGGCCGGTCGTCGAGCCCAAACACGCCCTCCACGATGTCGGCCAGCGGCGCGGGCACCGTCAGAGGCCCCGTGCGGCCCCGGTAAGTGCCCTCGGGGTAGGTATACTGGTGCAGCTGCGTGCCAAACGCCGTTTCAAAAGCGGCCGCCTGCCCCGAGAGCTGCACGCTGCGCTCGGCGGCGTCGGTGTGCACCACCACCAAGCTGTGCGCGTGCGCAAAGGCCACAACCTGAGCAATATCCTGCGTGTCGGCTCCTAGCTGAGCTTCCAGCTCAGTGCGGCTCATGTAGGTGCGCGCCTCCAGCGGCACATCGGCGAATGGGCTGGAGGTTAATAAGTTGGCGAGCGGCGCCTTGGGCCGTACGCGCACCGTCACTTCCAGTCGCTCGTGCGGGGGTAGGGGATGCAGCGGGTGGGCATCGGGCAGGGCGGTGCGCTCACTGCCACGCACGGCAACTCGGGGTTGGGCATCTGACATGGGGCTGGCTTTTAAGCAGGAGTATCGCTTGGGGCTTTAACGGAAATAACCAGCGCTGGATTATATAAATGCGGCGGAAAGTGGTGGGCAACGGCAATAACTTGCCTGCCTTTATTTTCGCTTCTTCACTTCAGCTTCCGTGGCCTCTGCACCCGGCGAAATTGCCCTGCTTACCCTGCGCCTACCCGGCACCCTGCCCGCCACCACTGCCCGCGAGCTAAAAGCCGAGCTAAGCCAAACCCAGGCCGCCGGCGCCGACCACCACCGTGCGCAAAAGCAGTTTTTTGCCAAGTTCGACGCCGTGCTCGACCGTGCGCCCACCGGCCCCGCCTACTTCGAAAACGAGCAGATAGCCGAAGTGCTGGCCGGCGAAATCATGCTGCTGGAAGAGAGTGGCTTCCGCGTGCCCGGCTTCACCATCTTGCCCAACCATGCGCACCTGGTGCTGCACCTGCCCGCTAGCAGCGGCCTTTCATTTGCCAAAGCTATCGACTTGCTGCACCTGCGCACCGACCATAGCTGCCGCCGCCTGGTGCGCCCCAAGCTGCCGCCCCACGCCACCTTTTGGCAGCCCGGCTGGCACGAAGTTCCCATTTTAGACGAGGCTGAGCTAACCCGCGTGCTCGCCTACGTGCGCAGCAACGCTCGCCAGGCCGGCTTGACCCCGCGCTACCAGCAGTGGCCCTATGTGCAGGAATGACAGAGGATACAGTCCTTCACCTTACTTGGCTCGGTGAATGATGAACACGCCGGCCAGAATAATGGCCATTCCTACCCCGTGCCACAGGTTGAACGCCTCGCCATCGAGCGCGCCCAGGCCCAAGGCCACGACGGGAATGAGGTAGGTGCTCGACGACGCAAACAAGGCCGTTGATTGCTGGATGAGCTTATTAAACAGCACCATGGCCACCGCCGTGCTCATGGTAGCCAGTAGTGCGATGTAGCCAAACGCCGCCCAGGCGCCCGGCACGGTAGCCAGCTTGTGCACAAAGTCGGTACCGAGCAGCAGGTAGGCCAGCGCGGGCCCACCGATGAGCATGAGCAGAATGGCCGTCATCACAATGGGTTTGAGGCCGCCCAACTGGTGCTTTATCACGTTCACGCTCAGGCCATAGCCAATGGTAGCGGCCACAATGTAGAGCCCGTACCAAGCATTGCCGGTGCCGGTGGGGGTAGCGTCGCCGCCGCTGCCACCCAGCCCAATCAGCACCACTGTACCTACTAGCCCCAGCCCGATACCCAGCACCCGCAGCCCCGTCAGGCGCTGCCCAAACAGCAGCGCGCCTATGAGCAGCGCAAATACCGCCGTGAGCGCATTGAGCACGCCCGCCAGCCCCGAGGCCAGCCGCGTTTCGGCATAGGCAAAAAGAAACGCCGGAATGAACGTGCCCACCACGCCGCTCAGCGCCAGCCACTTGAAGCGGCTGCGCTCGACCTGCCGCACGTGCCGTAGCGCAAAGGGTAGCAGCAGCGCCGAGGCCACGCTCACGCGGCAGGCGCCCAGTTCCATGGCCGAAAACACCACCAGCCCGCGCTTCATCAGAATAAACGAAGTACCCCAGATGCAGGCCAAGATTATCAGTAATACCCACGCCGAGGCGGGGGTAGGCGGGCTTGCGGGCTCGGGCGCTACCTCGGGCGCAGCCGTCACGGCTGGCGGCTCCGTGGTAGTCAGGTCCTGGGCGTAAGCTGGAGTAGGCAGGGTAGGCATTCGGCAAAATTACGGCGCGGCGTAGCGGCCGGGTGCGGGGTGGGGCTGAGGTGGCCGCAACCTGCCCGCCAGATTTCGGTATTGCTACCTATGTGGTCTATAAAAACTGTGTTGTTAGTACTGGCCGGACTCGCCTTGTCCTCGGCCCTAGCGGCTGCCCAAACGGACGGTTCGCCCAACTTGGCCCAAACGCTGCGCCGGAGCCACTGGCAAAAACGCGTGCTGCTCATCGGCGCGCCCACGGCCAGCCAGGCAGATTTTCAGCAGCAAAAACAGCTGCTGGCCGATGCCGCGGCCCAGCTAAAAGAGCGAGACTTTTTGGTGCTCGAAGTGCCTTACGATAAGCTGACCGCCGCCGACCAGCAGTATTGGCAAAAAGAGCTGGGCCAGTCATTGACGCGGTTTACGGTAGTACTCATCGGCAAGGATGGCGGCGTGAAGCGCACCAGCGCGCAGCCCCTACCCCCCGCCGACCTGTTCAATACCGTGGATAAGATGCCGATGCGGCGCCAGGAAATGAAGCGTAAGCCGGAGTAGTCGGATGCTGTAAAAAGGAACGTCAGGCTGAGCTTGTCGAAGTATCTCTACCGAACAATACTGG
>CALMOO010000572.1:0-2129 GCA_937871705.1 uncultured Hymenobacter sp. | reverse complement strand
GGGTAGTAGAGATGCTTCGACAAGCTCAGCCTGACGTCCCTTTTTGTGGTCTTTTAAGCCAAAGTGCTACCCCACTAGCACGGCGTCGCTGGCTGCGATTTCTTCTAGGATGGCATACACGTCGGCTCCATTCTCGGCATCGACCAGGCGGGTGCGCCACTGCTTGGCGCCTTCCAGGCCGCGGAAGTAGTGCGCGTAGTGGCGGCGCATCTCGAAGATGCCGGCCTTGGGGCCTTTCCACTCCAGGCTCTTGTCGAAGTGCATTTTGCACATGGCAATGCGCTCCTCTAGGGTAGGCGGTGCCAGCTTTTGGCCAGTGGTCACGTAGTGCTTCACTTCCCGAAAAATCCAGGGGTAGCCGATGGCCGCGCGGCCTATCATCACGCCATCCACGCCGTAGCGGGTTTTGTATTCGAGTGCTTTTTCGGGCGAGTCGATGTCGCCGTTGCCGAAAATGGGAATGCGGATGCGCGGGTTTTCCTTGATTTTGGCAATGAGACGCCAGTCGGCTTCGCCTTTGTAGAGCTGCACGCGGGTGCGGCCGTGCACGGTAAGCGCTTCAATGCCTACGTCTTGCAGGCGCTCGGCTACTTCCTCCACGTTCAACGTGTCGTTGTCCCAGCCGAGGCGGGTTTTCACGGTCACGGGCAGCGGCGTATTCTTCACGACGGCGGCCGTCATGGCTACCATCTTCGGAATGTCGCGCAGCAGGGCCGCGCCGGCGCCGCGCATGGCCACCTGCTTCACGGGGCAGCCGTAGTTGATGTCAATTAAATCGGGCCCGGCCTCGGTGCTGATGGCCGCGCACTCGCCCATCGTTTCCACGTCGGAACCGAAAAGCTGAATACCGATTGGGCGCTCGTAGTCAAATACATCCAGCTTCTGCCGGCTTTTGGCCGCCGCCCGAATCAGGCCCTCGCTCGAAATGAACTCGGTGTACATCAGGTCGGCGCCGTTGGCCTTGCACACGGCCCGGAAGGGCGGGTCGCTCACGTCCTCCATCGGCGCGAGCAGCAGCGGGAAATCAGGAAGCTGAATATTACGTATGTTGACCACGAGAATGGGAGTTGTTTAATGACAAGGAGAAAATTATCAGCAAAAAGAACGTCATGCTGAACGCAGTGAAGCATCTCGCTTACTTCATCCAACGATTCGAGCGAGATGCTTCACTGCATTCAGCATGACGTTCTTGGTTAAGCTAACATATTACTACTGCCCGCTAACGAGAATTTATTGCGCAAATTTACGCCCCCTTGAACACCCACCACTCAATGAAAGGTTTGCCGCCCCGTCAAGTTCACCCCGCTTTGCAAATCCTGATGCTGGTGGGGTTGGCCGTGGTAGGGCTCAGTCTAGCAAGCTTTTTGTCGCTGGCTATTGCCCAGGTGGGCTACGGGATTTCGGCCTTCCAGTTTGCCGACCTCACGGCCAACCCTAGCCGCTACCCCCACGCCTGGGACTTGCTCATGATTTACGAAGGCTTATCGCTGGCGGGCCTGGGAGTGGGTGCGCTGGCGGTGCCCTTGGTGCTGCGGCAGGGGGTAGGGAGCTACTTTGCGCCGCACCGGCTGGGCGCGGCCTGGTGGCTGGGGGGCGCGGCGCTACTTATTATTTGCCTTATTCCGTTCTTGTCGACTATCGTGGCCTGGAATGCTAATGTGCATTTCCCAGCTTCGCTGCACGACTTCGAGCTGTGGGCCCGCGACAAAGAAACCCAGGCCGGCGACCTCACCAAGTTCCTGACCAACTTCAACTCGCCCGGCCGCCTGCTGGCGGGGCTGCTCGTTATCGCCCTGGTGCCCGGCGTGGCTGAGGAGCTGGTGTTTCGGGGCGTCATTCAGCGCAACTTGGTGCGGTGGTTTAATTCCAGGCACGTGGGTGTGTGGCTAGCGGCGGCCATCTTTTCGGCGGTGCACGTGCAGTTCTTTGGGTTTGTGCCGCGCTTTTTGCTGGGGCTGGTGCTGGGCTATTTGTACGAATGGAGCGGCAACATTGTGGTGTCGATGGCTGCGCACTTTACCCAGAACGCCTTTCAGCTAGTGCTGCTCTACCTGGCCCAGGCTCGCCACCTACCCTCCTCCTTCGACCCCGACGCCAACCAGGCGCTGCCCTGGCCTTCGGTGCTGCTC
>CALMOO010000571.1 GCA_937871705.1 uncultured Hymenobacter sp. | reverse complement strand
TGCACGGGCTGGTCTACGACATTGCCGACGGCGTGCTCAAGGACTTGCAAGTCAATGATAATGCTGTAATAGAGGAGCTAGAACACATCTATGGCACCGAAAGTACTACGCCCCAAGACGAGAAGTGAGGTCCTGTGCTCAGCTGAAATGTCTGCCCGGAGCGCCGCCTTACTCCGGTGAGTAGCTAGCTCGATAGGCTGGCTGCTATGGTGAATTTACGATTCTTGGATTGGCTTCAAGGAGTGGGGTAGGAGCCAGCGGCGAAGCGGCTCCTCAAGTAGCCGAAAGCCCAACTCAGCCAATAGCATAGTCACTGTAAATTGCCAAAATACATGCCTGCCCCAACCAAAGGTGTTCTGCCACCAAATACTCAGTAATCCGACATGCAGCAGATAAAAAAAATAGGAACTACGTCCTAGCTCCTGCATAAGCTCGGTGGATAATAGCCTGCGTAGCCCGCTTGATTCGGCTAGCAGGCCGGCATATAACAGGGCTATTGCGATAGGAAAAGCAATATTATTGAGCAGTATTGCACTGGCTGCTAGTGGCCCATCGTATGGGTTATCAAAGTCAATAGGTGGGTTAACTACTGCCAGCGCAATAACAATCGAGCTACTAGCCAGTGCCCCACCAATGGTAAGCCAGGGCCAGCGCTGAGCTATGGTTTGCGCCGGGCGGCGATGCCACCAGCGCGCCAGCCCCACGCCAATAACAAACTCCAGCACCCGGCCAAAGAAAGTGAAGTTAAATAAATGGTGGTAGGAGCCGAAAAATCCGTGCAGTGCAGGTTGGTCTTTGCATAAGTATGTCAATAACAAGCCAATACTCGTTACAATAGCCACAAAGGCAACTGCGCTCCGGCGGCCCCAGTGCTGCCAGGCTAGTAGCAGCAGCGGAGCCGACAGGTAGAAGCATTCTTCGGGCGTAAGTGACCAGCCTTGCGGTAGCCCTACGAACTTTAGCGTACGCGAAAAGCCTCGCAACATACTCTGACTGAGAAATATGAGTAACAGGCTATTTGCTGCCGTAGCCGCTCGCAGGGGCCAGTAGACGTGGTAGAGTGCTGTCCCATTGAGAATAAAGTACGCTGGGTAGATGCGCGCAAAGCGCCGCCAGAGGTACCGGCGCCACCAAGCGCGGGTTAGCTGCACACTGTTTTGGTAGCGGGTGGCGATAACAAAGCCACTTAATACGAAGAACATGGCCACACCTACATAAAACTGGCTCATTACTGCATCAGCCCAGCCCGTATGCTGAGCCAGCGGCCGAAAGTGTAGAAAAAAAACCAGGTAAGCGGCTACGGCTCGCATCCCGGTCAGGGCGGGGTAGTAAGGATGAGAACGGGTCAGTGATGAGGCAGTAGTAAGTGGCGAAGCAGGCATACGGCGTAAAGGTAAAGCGGCTTTGGACGAAGCAACAGGGCAGTATTTCAACCCAGTAAAGCCTTGGTTATGCCGAGGCAGAGGAAGAAACACGTTCGGTATATTTGGCTGTCGCCAACTCGTTTTTTAGTGAAATACTTTTGTACACTTTTCCTTGCATTGCTAGGCATGCCTACTGGGCACGCTCAAACGGTTCCTTCGTTGCCATATAATCCTGCCCCCGATTCCCTACCCCCGCGCTACTGGGCTACTAGCATGAAAGCGGGCCTCAACGTCAACGAAGCCTTGCTTTCGGACAATTGGAAGGGCGGCGGCACCAGCACCGTCGGCCTGAGCACGCTTTTCAACGGC
>CALMOO010000570.1 GCA_937871705.1 uncultured Hymenobacter sp. | reverse complement strand
TTACCGTGGGGGGGGTTTACAGAAATTCAGGACCATCTGGGGCCGATTTTGCAGGCCCTGGCGGTGGAGCCGCTCGGCATTGCGGCGCGGGTGCGGGGGCAGTTTGAGCGCATCGTGCTGGTGCCCAAGGTGCAGCCGACCCCGGGCGCCAACACGGTGTGGCCCGATACCATTGCCTGCGTGGGGCAGGTAGGCTTGCTGCTGCAAGGCTTCGACCGGTTTGATAATGCCTGGAATAAGAACGGCATTCAGCGCGTGACGGTGCGCGTGAATGGCCAGCCGTTCTACCAGCACATTATTGACGCGGTGCCATTTCCGAACGGCTCGCGGCAGGTCAACAACTTTGTCGACTATGCCTACCACTTTGCCAGCGGCCGCCTCCTGCAAAAGCTGTGGGTGGATGAGGGCAACGACTTGCCCTTTTACACCCCGCCCGGCCTGGGCCAGGGCAAGCTGACCGTGGAGCCCGGCAAGGTCTACAGCGTTGATATGGAACTAGCTGACTCGTATAACAACAAGGCCACGGCGCACTTGGTGCTGCGCGGCGACCGGCCGGCTGAGTACGTGGCACTATCGGCCCCTACCCCCCCCTCGGGCGCGAAGCCGCTGCTGCGCTACGACCTCAGCCGCAACCTGCTCCGCGCCGTGGTCACCAATGCCACCGACACCAGCGACGTGCCCGAAAACCTGATACTGCGCCGGGGCGGCCGCGAGCTGGCACTGCGCCCCAGCTACACCAAAGGCCGCGAAACTACTTACCTCTACGACCTGCGCGCCGGCCTGCCCGACTCGCTGGTGTTCGACGAGGTGTCGAAGAAATTTGACCGACAGGTGATGATTCCGGCCGGGCAGGAAACCAGCTACACCACGCCCTACCTCAACCTGGTGTTTGGGCCCCAAACACTGTTTGCACCGCTGTACCTGAGTACGGCCTACCGCCCGGCCACGGCCGCCGCGCCCGAAACCTGGACGGTGGGCTCGGCCGTGACGCCGCTGTACCTGCCGCTGCGCGTGCGGCTGAAAACCACTACCCCCCCCACTGACCGCGAGCGCACGGCCATCTACAGCGTCACGGCCAAAGGCGGCCGGGCCTACGTGGGCGGCACCTGGGACGAAAGCGGCCAGCAGATTTCGGCCAATATCAAGCAGTTTGGCCAGTTCCGCCTCTACACCGACACCAAGGCGCCGGAGGGCCGCCTGCTGGGCCGACCCGGCGGGCAGCTCCTTTTTAAAGTGGGCGATGACTTATCGGGGCTGGCTTCGTACCGGCTTTTCATTGGCGGGCACTTCCGGCTGCTGCGCTATGAGTATAAGAACAATACGCTGTTTACGGTGGCCAACGACCCCGAAGCGCCCGCTCTGCACGGCTCCGCCGAGCTGCGCCTAACCGACCAGGTGGGCAATGAGCGCGTGATTCCGCTGAGCTTGTAAATGCTTTTTCATCTGTCATTGCGAGCGCAACGAAGTGGAGCGCGGCAATGGCAAATAACTCCTATTCCCTACCCCTCTTATGCTTCCCGAACCCGGCACCCTGGCTCCCGACTTCACCGCCTCTGACCAGCACGGCAACTCATTTATGCTAAGCAGCCTGCGCGGGCAAAAAGTAGCGCTGTATTTCTACCCCAAAGACGATACGCCCGGCTGCACGGCCCAGGCCTGCAACCTGCACGACAACGAGGCCCAGCTTGCCGCCCAGGGTATTCGGGTGGTGGGCGTGAGCACCGACGACGTGGCTTCGCACCAGAAATTTGCCACCAAGTACGAGCTGGCTTTTCCGCTGGTAGCTGATACCGATAAAAGCATTGTGCAAGCTTACGGTGTGTGGCAGGAAAAGAAAAACTACGGCAAAACGTATTGGGGCACCGTGCGTACCACGTTTTTGCTGGATGAGAACGGCGTTATCGAGCGCATTATTAAGCGGCCCGACACTAAAAACCATGCAACTCAATTAGTAAAGTAGCCGTAGCGCCGAGCCGGGTTTTTGCTTACCTTGCGCCTATGCTCTCGGCCCTTCGCACTTCTGCGTGCATCCTTCCCACCCTAATTCGGCGCGGCGGCCGGCTTCTCTTTATCAGTGCGTTGGCTTTGCTATTGCACTCGTTTGCCGCCCGCGCCCAGAACGCCCCTCCCGAGAAGCCCAAGGTCACGCGCATCCTGTTTTTGCTCGATGC
This sequence comes from uncultured Hymenobacter sp., assembly GCA_937871705.1. Taxonomy (GTDB): domain Bacteria; phylum Bacteroidota; class Bacteroidia; order Cytophagales; family Hymenobacteraceae; genus Hymenobacter. The sequence goes on along the minus strand of CALMOO010000570.1, from coordinate 1,719 downwards.
CTCGGGCTCGATGATGGCGCCCTGGGAAGGCCAGCCGCGCTGGGAAGTAGCCAAGCGGCTGCTGGCTAAGATGGCCGACTCGCTCAATGCCTACCCCAACCTGGAGCTGGGCCTGCGCGTGTACGGGCACCAGTCGCTCAACTCGGAGCAGAATTGTGAAGACTCGCGCCTGGAGGTGCCCTTCGCCCCTAAAAACGCGGCGGCCATCAAGGCTAAACTCAAGACGCTCAAGGCCCAGGGCAACACGCCCATCACGTATTCGCTGGGCCAATCGGCCAACGATTTTCCGATTGATAAAGAGAAAACCTCGCGCAATGTGCTGTTGCTCATTACCGATGGTATCGAGTCGTGCGGGGGCGACCCGTGCGCCACGTCGCTGGCTTTGCAGCGCAAGCGCATATTTCTTAAGCCCTTCATCATCGGCATTGGGGCGCAGAAGGAGTTTGGCAAGGCCCTCGAATGCATGGGCCGCTACTACAACGCGGCCGAGGTGCACACCTTTCGGACGGTGCTCAACGACGTGATTGCCCAGACGCTGGCCAAAACCACGGTGGCCGTGAACCTGACCGACGAGGCGGGCCGCGCCGTGGAGTCGAACGTGAATATGACGTTTATCAACAACGTCACGGGTCAGCCCGAGTACAACTACGTGCACTACCGCGATGCGCAGGGCAAAGCCGACGTGCTCGATATTGACGCGCTGCAGAGTTATGATTTGGTTATCAATACGGTGCCGGCCGTGCGCCTGGAAAATGTGGTTATTAAGCCCGGTAAGCCGAACGTCTTGACTTATAAAACTCCGCAGGGCCTGTTGGCGCTGCAGGGCCCGGCCCTTAGCCCCAACCCCTACGGCGGGCCGGTGCAGGCGGTGGTGCGCACGCCCGCCGGCGCCACGGTGCTGTCCTTGCCTTTCGGCAGCAAGCAAAAGCTACTGGCCGGCAATTACGAAGTAGAGCTGCTGACCCTACCCCGCTCGGTGCAGCGCATCAGCGTGCGCCAGGGCCTGACGACTACGCTCACCTACGCCGCGCCTGGCACCCTCAACATTACCAGCGACTTGAAGGGCCACGGCAGCATCTACCAAGTAGGGCCCGATGACGCGCAAACCTGGGTCTATAACCTGCCCGAAACCAGCAGCAAGCTCAACCTGGCCTTGCAGCCGGGCACCTACCGGCTGGTGTTTCGCACGGCTAGCAGCACCGGCAGCAAGTTTACCGACGTGCGCAATTTCACTATCCGCTCGGCGCAGACAACCTCGTTGGGCATTTTCGGGCGGTAGGGCATGGAGCCGGTTAGAAGGAATTTCCTGTACGATGACGTCCTACCACTCGTGGCGCGGATTAGCTGGCCACTGGTAGCATTAGGGCTGGTTTTAAAGTTTCTGCTGCTGCGTGGGGGAAATGTGCTGCTTATGGTCGGAATTGGCAACTTGGCAGTGATTTATTATCTGTGCGCTTTCGCGCCTGCTAAGGCTCGTTCTAGCCAGCCCGATTTTGGTTACGAGCCAGTGGCTACTTCTGATACTGCCTTCTTAGTTGAGGCTGTAGCACCCAAAGTGCAAGGCATCGCTACCTCAGTTACCTTGATAGGCACTCTGTTCAAATTGCTGTTTTGGAAGGGAGCAACGAGTATGCTACTGACCGGCACGCTGTCGCTAGCGATAGTACTGGCTATACAGCTGTACGCTAATAGGCTATCGCGCAAGACGCTGCTGGCGGC
>CALMOO010000569.1 GCA_937871705.1 uncultured Hymenobacter sp. | reverse complement strand
CGGCCCCGCCGTGCAGAACAACTTGCGCGATTTAATCATCAGCACGGCCCAGGAAACCGACATTCCGTTTCAGCGCGCCGCGGCTACCCGCGCCACTGGCACCGACACCGACGCCTTTGCCTACTCGGGCTCAGGCGTGGCGGCGGCGCTTATTTCCCTACCCCTCAAATACATGCATACCACCGTCGAGACCGTGCACCAAGACGATGTGGACAACGTGACCAAGCTTATCTACGAAACGCTGCTGCGCATTGAGGACGGGCACGACTTCCGGTATTTCAGCTAAGCAAGTAGCATCCTCCCTATTCTGTACTACGCTGTCATCCTGAGCTTGCGAAGGACCTGCTCCCGTTAAAGCTAATAACGCTAACGAGAGTAGGTTCCTCGCAAGCTCAGGATGACAGTTTTATTATGAGTTTACTTAACTCGCCTGCTTTGCCACTCACCGTCACCGACCAGCTTGGCCGGCGGGTAGTGGTGCCATTTCCGCCGGAGCGCATCGTATCGCTGGTGCCTTCGCAGACCGAGCTGTTGTTTGATTTGGGCCTGGGAAATCGCGTGGTGGGCGTAACTAAGTTCTGCCTTCATCCGCCCGAAGCCCGGCAAACTGCTGCAATTATCGGCGGCACCAAGAATTTTGACTTTGACAAAATCGAAGCGCTAAAACCCGATTTACTTATTGGGAATAAAGAAGAAAACTACCAGGCCGGCATCGAGCAGCTAGCCACGCATTACCCTGTGTGGCTGAGCGATATCGGTAATTTACCGCAGGCCTTGGCCATGATTAGACGGGTAGGCTTTATCACGGGTGCCAAAGAAGCGGGCGAAAGCATCGCCACTGAAATAGCTACTGGTTTTGCCGCGCTGGCTAGTGCGGAAGCGGTAGCGTCAGCAGCTTATTTTATTTGGCGCAAGCCGTATATGGTAGCCGGCAGCGGCACTTTCATCGACGACATGCTGCGGCGGGTGGGCTTGCGCAACGTATTTGCGCACCTCAGCCGCTACCCCGAGGTAACGGCCGAGCAGCTAGCCGCAGCCGCGCCACAGCACATTTTGCTCTCTACAGAGCCGTATCCGTTTAGGGAGAAGCATTTTGCTGAGCTTCAGCAGATTTGTCCGGCGGCGAAGATACAGCTGGTAGATGGGGAGTTATTCAGCTGGTATGGGAGTAGGCTGCGGCAATCGGCGCAGTACTTTCGGCGCGAGTTTGGGCGCTGAGCGCTGGTAGTGCGAACTCGCAAAGTCGGCGCTACTGCCTACCTTGCCCTATGGACCAGCGTATTATCAACCTTTTCGACGAATACACGCACCGCCCGCTTTCCCGCAAGGAGTTTCTGGACCGGCTGCTGACGCTGGCCGGCGGCACGGCCTTAGCCGCCGCCGCGCTGGCCGTGCTAGAGCCCGGCTATGCCCACGCCGCTACCGTGCAGCCGCTGGCCGAAGACCTGGTGGAAGAAGACGTTAGCTGGCCCGGCGACGGCGCCACCGTGCGCGGCTACCTGGTGCACGCCAAGGGTAAAAAGAAGCGCGGCGCCGTGGTCGTCATTCACGAAAACCGCGGCCTTACCCCTCACATTAAGGATGTTACGCGCCGCGTGGCGCAAGCCGGCTACCTGGCGCTGGGCGTCGATGCGCTCTCGGTGGCCGGCGGCACGCCCGCCGCTGAGGACAAAGGCCGCGAGCTTATCGGCCAGCTCGACCCGCAGAAGAACTTGAACAACTACCTGGCCGCCCTCACTTACCTGCGCGCCCGGCCCGACTGCAACGGCCACACCGGCTGCGTGGGTTTCTGCTGGGGCGGCAGCCTGGCCAACCAGCTTGCGGTGCACGACCCCAAGCTGAATGCCGCCGTGGCTTACTACGGCCAGCAGCCCAAAGCCGAGGACGTGCCCCAAATAAAAGCCGCTCTCATGCTGCACTACGGTGGTCTCGACGAGCGCATCAACGCCGGCATTCCGGCCTATGAGGCGGCGCTCAAGGCGGCCCATATTCCGTACGAACTGTTTGTTTACGAAGGCGTTAATCATGCATTCAACAACGACACTTCGCCCGCTCGCTACAACGCCGAGGCCGCTAAATTGGCCTGTGAGCGCACGCTACGATTGTTTAAGGAAA
>CALMOO010000568.1:6897-7449 GCA_937871705.1 uncultured Hymenobacter sp. | reverse complement strand
TTATTGATTTGCCCACCAGCAAAACCCAGGAAGGAGCGTTCCAGAAACAGCTGGCCGTAGCCCGTGCCCAGCTGCCCCGTGAGGGTGCGTCCGGCCGGCGCGTCCTTCATCACCATATTTACTACCCCCCCAATGGCGTCGCCTTCCATGCTAGGTGTCAAAGCCTTAGTCACTTCGAGCCGCTGCAGCAAGTCGGCCGGAAAAATATCGAGCGGCCCGTAGCGGTTGTACGGGTCGGGGCTCGGAATCTTAATGCCATTGACCAGCGTGTAGTTGTAGCGCTTGTCCATGCCGCGCAGGATGGCGTAGCGGCCGTCGCCGTTGGTGCTGCGCTCCAGCGTCACGCCCGACACGCGCTGCAGCACGTTGGCCACCGTAATATCGGGCGACACCTGGATGGCCTGGGCCGACACCACGTTCACGATGCTCGGCGCAATTTGCTCGATGCGGCGGGCGGCAGTTTCGCCCTCCGGGTCGCGCCGTCCCTGGATGGTCACCTCGTTGAGCGACTGGTTCTTGTCGCTCAGGCGCAGGTTCAACACCTGGTCGGGC
>CALMOO010000568.1:0-6887 GCA_937871705.1 uncultured Hymenobacter sp. | reverse complement strand
TTAAGGTAATGCGTTGGTTGAGCGTCTCGTAACTAATGAATTGACCTATAATCTCATAATCGCCCGTTGCCACGTTGCGAATGATGAAGGTGCCATCTAGTTTGGCTTGGTCGCTATGGCCGGTGCCGCGCAAAAAGATGGTGGCTCCTACCAGCGGCTCGCCGGTGCGGGCATCGGTAATCCGTCCTTTAATGGTGCCCGCGGCTACTGCCAGCGGCAGGCTCAACAGGCAAATCAGTGCCAGATAAATCTTGCTCATTAAGCGCAGGTTAGGGCGGTAGTTTTGCCGGTGCAAAATTCCGCCTACCCCCTCCGGGCTACCTAATGCCGCGTGTTAACAAACTGCTTCCGGCCACCGACTGAGTTGGCTTATGAAGCCAGGGAATAGAATTATAAGAAGAGAATAAAGGGCTTTTGTTAGTAGCCGATTGTACTCACGCCATACGTTTATCATTCTATTACCAGCACTTGGCGTTGATAACACAGCGATAATAGCGGCACTAAGCCAATAGAGTAAGCGCCTGTGCCTTAAGCCATAAGTAAAGATATATTCCAACGCTAGGCCTGCAGAATAGTCCTGCTGAGCTAAGCGGCCAGCCGCCGGGTGGGCGAGTCCCAGCGCCCAAACGCCCAGGCCGCCGCCGCCCCCAGCGCCGCGCCCACCAGCGCGCCACCCAGCACATCGCTGGGGTAGTGCGCGGCCAGGTAGATGCGGCTATAGGAAAGCAGCCCCGCCCAGGCAAATAGCCCGATTTTAAGCGTTCGAAAGCGGCGGGGGGGTAGCACCAGCAGCAGGCACACCGCCAGGGCCACCGAGTTGGCGGCGTGCGAGGAAAGAAAGCCAAACTGCCCGCCGCAGCCGTCGGGCAGGTAAAGCTGGCCCGCCAGGCCCGGCGCGTGGCAGGGCCGCGGCCGCGCAAAAAAAGGCTTAAACAAGCGGCTCGTAATGCTGTCGGCCAGCGCCACCGCCGCAATCAGCAGCGGCAACAGCCACCCGGCGCGCCGCCGAAACAAGTACACTAGCCAGCCAATGAGCACCGCGTAAAACGGAAACCACACGTAGCGGTTGGAGGCGAACCTCATCACCGCATCCAGCGGCGGCGTGTGAGCGTGGTTAATAGCCAGCAGCAGCCGGTGGTCGAGGTCGGTGAGGAAATTATAAATTGAGAATTGAAAACTAAAAATTGGCATATAGAGGCCGTTATACACATTTTTAACTTTCAATTTTGAAATCTCACGCCCATTCTACACCCTTGCGCAGCCAACCCAGCGTAATCGCCTCCGCTGTGCCGGGCGCGGGTGGGGCGGGGTTGTAGCTCCAGCCGCAGCGGGGGGGTAGGCTCATGAGGATGCTTTCGGTGCGGCCGCCAGTTTCGAGGCCGAAGCGGGTGCCGCGGTCAAAGGCCAGGTTGAACTCGGCGTAGCGGTTGCGGCGCAGCGTCTGCCAGGCTTCCTCGCGCTCGCCGAAGGGTAGGGCGTGGTTTTCGCGCATGAGCTGGGTGTAGAAAGGCCCAAAAACCTCCGCCACATCCTGCATAAAGCCGAACAGCTCGGCAGCGCTGCCATCCTTGCCCACCGTCAGTCTATCAAAGAAAATGCCGCCGATACCGCGGGTCTCCTGCCGGTGCGGCAGGTAGAAGTAGTCGTCGGCCCAGCGCGTAAAGCGGGGGTAGTAGGCCGGGTTATGCCGGTCGCAGGCAGCCTTGAGCTGCTCATGCAGGCGCCGCGCCTGCGCCTCGTCCACGTAAATAGGCGTCAGGTCGATGCCGCCCCCAAACCACGCCTCGCCGTTGCCGGCCTCGAAGTAGCGCACATTCATGTGAATAATGGGCAGGCGCGGGCTGCGCGGGTGCAGCACCACGCTCACCCCGGTGGCGTAGAAATGCGGGTCGGGCATGTGCAGCTGGCGAGCGGCGGCCTCGCTCATCTCGCCCTCCACGGCCGAGAACCCTACCCCCCCTTTCTCCAGAATCAGCCCGTTTTCCAGCACCCTGGAGTGGCCGCCGCCGCCGCCGGGGCGCTGCCAGTCGTCCTGGCCAAAGCGGGCTGCGCCGCCATCGGCGGCTTCGAGCTGCTGGCAAAGGCGGGTTTGGAAAGCCTGAAGCCAGGCGGTGATGTCGGCGCGGGTAGGGGGGGTAGGCAAGGCTGATTTACCCGCAAGCGGGGGCAAATTATTCATCAAATAACTGGCGCAGCTGCCGCCACCCCAACGGCCGCAAAGGTACGGCCTGCCCGGCGCGAGTGCCAGCCAGGGCGCAACTTGCCCTAAGTGGGCCGTACTTTTGGCTTACACCCACCCTGCCTGTATGCCCGCCGATTTTGGGGCCATTGCCCCGGCTACTCTCGCTCCTGATACCCTGGCGCTGCTGCGCCGCGCCTACCTGCTCATGCACACGGCCGCCGAAATGGCCGCCTTGTTTGAAGAACAAAAAGCCGTGGCTGCCCGCTACGTGCACGCCACCGCCCGCGGCCACGAGGCCGTGCAGCTGGCCGCCGCTTTCCTGCTCACGGGCGCCGACTACGCCACGCCTTACTACCGCGACGATGCCCTGCTGCTGGGCCTGGGCCTACGCCCCTACGAGCTGATGCTGCAGCTGCTGGCCAAGCGCGACGACCCTTTTAGCGGGGGGCGCACCTACTACAGCCACCCATCGCTGCGGCGGCCGGGCTTGCCCACCATTCCGCACCAAAGTTCGGCCACGGGCATGCAAGCCATTCCGGCTACTGGTATGGCGCACGCTATCAGTTATTTGGAGGGAATTGAAAAATATAAGTTTGAAGTAAAAGAAGATGAGCAGGCCGGGCGTGAAGGGCGTGAAGCTGGAACGGAGCAACCCAGCTCAGGGTCAGAAATTTCTAATCGTCAATTCTTAACATCTGGTTCAAAGCCCGTCGTGCTCTGCTCGATTGGCGATGGGGCCATGACCGAAGGCGAAATGGCCGTGCTGCACCGACTACCCATTGTGTACCTGGTGCAGGACAACGAGTGGGGCATCTCGGCCACCAGCCGCGAAATGCGGGCCATGGACGCCTACGAGTTTGCTGCCGGCTTCCCTGGCCTGCGCCGAGTGCGAGTCGATGGTGCCGATTTTGCGTCCTCCTACACGGGCTTGCAAGAGGCATTTGCCCACGTGCGCCAGCGGCGGGGCCCCGTGCTGGTGCACGCCCGCTGCCCCCTGCTGGGCCACCACACCAGCGGCGTGCGCCGCGAGTGGTACCGCGGCGACAACCTGCTCGAACACCAGACCCTCGACCCACTGCCGCGCCTGCACCACCGCCTGCTGCACCTGGGCGCCCCCGAAGCCGAGCTGAATGCCCTGGCCGCCCAGGCCCGCGCCACCGTGCGCCGCGACTGGGCCGAGGCCCTGTCCGCACCCGACCCCGACCCGGCCTCCTTTGCCGACCACGAGTTTGCGCCGCCCGCCGTGCGCGCCGAAGCCGGCGAGCGCACCCCCGCCGGCGCCCAAAAAGTGCTGTTGGTAGATGCCGCCCTGCATGCCATCGACGATATTCTGCACGAGTTTCCCGAAGCCCTGTTCTACGGCCAGGACGTGGGCGGCGAGCTCGGTGGCGTGTTCCGCGAAGCCGCGCTGCTGGCCAAAAAGTACGGCGAGCGCCGCGTCTTCAACACGCCGATTCAGGAAGCTTACATCGTGGGCAGCACGGCCGGCATGGCCGCCGTGGGGGCCAAGCCAATAGTCGAGATTCAGTTTGCCGACTACATCTGGCCGGCGCTCAACCAGCTGGTGGAAGAGCTCAGCAAGAGCTGCTACCTCACGATGGGCAAGTTTCCGGTGCAGGCGCTCATCCGGGTGCCCGTGGGGGCATACGGCGGCGGTGGGCCCTACCACTCGGGCTCCATCGAAAGCACGCTGCTCACCATTCGGGGCATTAAAGTGGTGTACCCTAGCAATGCTGCCGATATGAAAGGCCTGATGCGCGCCGCCTTCCTCGACCCCAACCCGGTTATTATGCTAGAGCATAAAGGCCTGTACTGGAGCAAAGTACCCGGCACCGAGGAAGCCAAAACCGTGGAGCCGGCTGCTGGCTACGTCATCCCGCTGGGCCAAGCCGCCATCGCGCAGCCCGCCGACGCCGAGCACCTGCGGCGCGGCGCCACCTGCGTGGTCATTGCCTACGGCATGGGCGTGCACTGGGCCCGCGCCGCCAGCCGCCAGCACCCCGGCCAGGTCGAGATTCTGGATTTGCGCACCCTCAACCCGCTCGACTGGACGGGCGTGCAGGCCGCCGTACGGCGCCACGGCAAAGTGCTGGTGCTCACCGAGGAGCCCTTACTCAACAGCTTCGCCGAAAGCCTAGCCGGCCGCATCCAGACGCATTGTTTCTTCGACCTCGACGCGCCAGTGCGCACCTTGGGCGCCGCCAATCTGCCGGCCATCGCCCTCAATGTGGAGCTTGAAAAGCAAATGCTGCCCTCGGCCGAAAAAGTGGGGGTAGTGCTGGCCGAGCTACTGGCGTATTAAGTAGTTTCTTCGATTAAATAAAAGAAGGTCATGCCCGGCATGACCTTCTTTTAAACAGCGCTTTAGCTCACCGGCTGCGCCGAAAAGCCAGCTTCTTCTACCAGCGCTACCACCTGGGCAGGGGGTAGGGAAGTAGTTACCGTGAGCAGCTTATCGGGTGTGCTGGTATCGACTTGCCAAGTCGAAATGGCCGGCTCAGCATTGAGGGCGGGCGTGATGGCGCGCAGGCAATTAGCGCAATTAATAGTGGTTTTGAACTGCTGGGTAGTCATAAGTTGAAGGAGGATAGGCTTGCCCAAAAGCAAGCAGTAACAAACTGAAAACAGCCTACCCCCTGGTTTTGTGCGAACACGGTTTAAAACCTGCAAAATCAACTTACCCGGCCGCCGGCAGCACCGTGCCGCTCACCTCGCCTAGCCCGATGCGGAGGCCGTTTTTCTCCGCGTAGCCACGCAGGATAACCGTATCGCCATCCTGCAGATAAGTCAAGTTCAAGTCATTAGGCAGCCGCAGGGGTTGGGTGCCGCCCAGCGTCAGCTCCAGCAGGCAGCCCAGCGAGCCCGGCGTGGGCCCGCTGATGGTACCCGAGGCGCAGAGGTCGCCGGCCACGAGCGGGCAGCCGTTGGAAGTGTGGTGCGTGAGCTGCTGCGCCATGCTCCAGTAGAGGTAGCTCGTGCTGGTGTGGCTCAGCACCAGCGGCGCCACCGTGGAGCCAGCGGGCAGCAGCAACATCTCCAATTGAATGTCGAAGTGCTGCTCGCCGGGCATTTGCAGATACGGGAGGGGTAGGGGCTCTTGCCCTGGGCCCGCCACCCTAAACGGCTCCAGCGCATCGAGCGTCACAACCCAAGGCGACACGCTGCTGGCGAAGCTCTTGCCCAAAAACGGCCCCAGCGGCTGGTATTCCCAACTCTGAATATCGCGGGCGCTCCAGTCATTAAACAGCAGCAAGCCAAAAATATGGTCCTCGGCCTGGTCAATCGGCACCGTTTCGCCCAGTGCGGTGGTCTTGCCCACTACAAAGGCGGTTTCCAACTCAAAGTCAAGCTGCTGAGACGGCCCAAACACAGGCGCCTCCTGGCCGGCCGGCCGGTACTGCCCCTGCGGGCGGCGAATAGCGGTGCCGCTGACCACGATAGAGCTGGCCCGGCCGTGGTAGGCCACTGGCAAGTGCCGCCAGTTGGGCAGCAGCGGGTTGTCGGGCCGGAACAGCTTGCCCACGTTGGTGGCATGCTCCAGGCTGGAGTAAAAATCGGTGTAGTTGGCGGGCTTCACGGGGCGCAGCAGGTCCACGTCGCGCTGGCGCAGCAGGCAGTCGCGCACCGCCTCTTCGTCGTCGCGCAGGGTCGGGTTATCGTGGCGCAGCAGGGCGCTCGCGGCTTCGCGCACGGCCCGCCACGCCGGCCGCCCCAGTCGCAAAAAGGCATTGAGCGAGCGCCGCCGAAACACCTTGGGCAGAGCTGCCCCCAAGGCCGGCACATCCTCGGCAATACTGTCGAAGTAGCCGCGCTGAGCGCAGGCATACAAGTCGAGCGCGTACCCGCCGATGGCCACCGCCAGGCGCGGCCCCCGCTCGGGCGTCGAAATCACACCGAAGGGCAGGTTCTGAATCGGGAAATCTTCGGTGGGCCGAATGTCAATCCAGGAGTGGAGGGTAGGGTCGTTGGCGGGCGAAGCGGGCATTGGACAGAAAGGAGCGTGATATAACAGGCACAAAAAAACGTCTGTCAGGCTGAGCTTGCGAAGCATCTTAGCACACCAGAACAAGGTCGTTCCAACGTGATTGAATGCCTCGCAAGCTCAGCCTGACAGACGACAAAGATGCTGTCTTATTATCGGATAAGACTAGCGCGCTTCTACGGCCGTAATCTCGGGCACGGCCCGGCGCACCGAGTCTTCGAGCCCGGCGCGGGTCATGGGCGACATAGGGCAGGCCCCGCAGGCGCCTTCCCATTCCAGTTGCAATACGCCCTCTTCCGTAATACCGGCCACGCGCACGTTGCCGCCATCTGTGGCCAGGTAAGGCCGCAAAGAATCAAGAGCTTGCTCGACGCGGGACAAAACAGATTCCATCTTCAAGTAGTAAATAACAATGAGCAATGAACGGGTTAAACTGCTGTTTATGAAGCGAGCACCAGCGGGAAAAAAGCAGCTTGCTCGCTCTTCAATTAGCGCGGGTTCATTGTAACAACACTCGTTTTTGGGGCTACGTTATTGCGAATGCTGACCTGCCGGGCTAGGCTCTCGGCCAGCTCACGGAAGGTGCCGGCTTCCGGCGAAGTTACGTCGGCCAGCACGGCGGGGCGGCCCGCGTCGCCAGCTTCGCGCACGGCCTGTATCAGTGGCAGCTGGCCTAGCAGCGGCACCTCGTGCTTGTCGGCCAAGCGCTGGCCGCCACCTTCG
>CALMOO010000567.1 GCA_937871705.1 uncultured Hymenobacter sp. | reverse complement strand
TACCTGGTGTCGGCGGTGGGCGCGGCGCTCTCGCCCTCCTGGGTGCCGTTCATGGTATTCCGCTTCTTGGGCGGACTGGGGGTAGGGGCCTCATCCGTGACGGCGCCGCTCTACATCTCGGAGGTGTCGCCGCCCGCTTCGCGGGGGCGTATGGTGGGCATGTTCCAGTTCAATGTGGTATTTGGCATTCTGGCCGCCTATCTATCTAACTACCTGCTCAAAAGCATTGGTCCCGATGCCTGGCGCTGGATGCTGGGCGTGCAGGCCGTGCCGGCCATTGCCTTCTTTTTACTGCTGTTCCGCATTCCGGAAAGCCCGCGCTGGCTGCTGCGCCAAAACCGCGTTGAGGAAGCCCGCCTCGTATTCGAGCGCATTGAGCCCGCTACGGCGGCGCAAAATGTGCAGACTATTCTGGTAGCCAACGCCGCCGAGCAGGGCCCCGGCGAGTCGCTCTGGAACCCGCTGTACCGGCGGCCGGTGCTGCTGGCCATCCTGTTTGCCATGTTCAACCAATTGGCCGGCATCAACGCCATTATCTACTACGCCCCCCGCATTTTCGAGATGACGGGACTGGGGCAAGGGGCTGCGTTGCTCTCGTCGGCGGGGGTAGGGCTGGTCAATTTCATCTTTACGCTGCTGGGCGTCAATATCATCGACCGGTTTGGGCGGCGCAAGTTGATGCTAGTGGGCTCAGTGGGACTGATTGTTACGCTAGGGCTGGTGGCGCAGTCATTTTACAGCCAGCAGTTTAGCGGCTACACCGTGCCGGTGCTGCTGTTTGGCTACATCGCTTTTTTTGCCTTTTCGCAGGGCGCCGTTATTTGGGTGTTTATCTCCGAGATTTTCCCGAGTGCCGTACGGGCCAAGGGGCAAGCGTTGGGCTCTAGCACCCACTGGATAATGGCCGTAATTATCACGTTCACCTTCCCCTACTTCACCGAGAAGCTGGGCGGCGGCAACACGTTTGCCTTTTTCGCCGGCATGATGGTGCTCCAGCTGCTCTACGTTTGGAAGATGATGCCCGAAACCAAGGGCACCACTCTCGAAGCCGCCGACAAAGCGCTGGTGCTGCACTAAGCAAGAGGACGCAGTGTATTCACTTCCAAATAGTTGTAAAATAGCATGAATAAGTCTGTTGTATGCTTCGGCGAAGTGCTGTGGGATTTCCTACCCACTGGCCAGCAGCCCGGCGGGGCTCCGTTTAATGTGGCCGTACACTTGCACCAGCTAGGGCAGCCCGTGCAGCTTATCAGCCGCGTTGGCGACGATGAACTGGGGCGCGAGCTACTGGCTTTTATCGAGTCGAAGGGCCTGAGCACCGACTATGTGCAGCAGGGCAAAACTCACCTTACGGGCGTGGTAAAAGCCAACGTGGACGACGCGAACGAAGTGGTCTACAAGATAGCGCAGCCCGTGGCCTGGGATTATATTCAGTACGATACGGCGTCTGACGAGCTAGTTTCCCAGGCCGATATTTTCGTGTTTGGCAGCCTGGCGGCGCGCCAGGCCAGCACCCGCGAAACCCTATATCGGCTGCTCGGGGATGCCCGCTGCCGGGTGTTCGATGTGAACCTGCGCCCGCCGCACTACACCCCGGAGGGCACCAAATACCTGCTCAGTAAAGCCGACATCGTGAAAATGAACCACCATGAGTTGGAGGAAATTATGGAGTGGGTGGGGCAGGCGCCAGTGCCCGACCGCGCAGCGGCTATGAGCTGGCTGGCCGAGCGCTACGACTTGCAAGCCGTGTGCGTGACGTGCGGCGCCGAGGGGGCTATGCTCTGGACCGGCGGCCAACTCTACCAGACCCCCGGCCTCAAAGTGGAAGTGCGCGACACTATTGGCAGCGGCGATGCCTTCCTGGCAGCGTTGTTACGCGGCTGGCTAGCCGGCCACGAGCCAGGGGCCATGTTGCGCTTTGCCTGTGCAGCGGGCGCGCTCGTGGCCACCCACCAGGGCGCTACCCCCACCTTCACAGCCGACGATGTAGAGGCACTGCTTGTTCCGTAGGCGGTGTAGTACGCCCGTTTTCTTTTTCCACCCACTCGCTCTCTTTTACATGAAATACATACTCACACTGCTCGGCAGCACGTTGCTGACTATAGGCGCCTGGGCGCAGTCGGCGCCCGTGCCGCCCGCCACGCCGCAGTATCGCCCGACCTACCACTTCAGCCCCGCCGCGCACTGGATGAACGACCCCAACGGCATGGTGTATTACCAGGGCACGTACCACCTGTTTTTCCAGTACTACCCCGGCGGCATGACTTGGGGGCCCATGCACTGGGGCCACGCCACCAGCCCGGATATGCTGAATTGGCAGGAGCAGAAAATTGCCCTCTACCCCGATAGCCTAGGCTATATCTTCTCGGGCAGCGCCGTGGTCGATGCTAACAACACGGCCGGCTTTGGCAAGAACGCGCTGGTAGCCATTTTCACCCACCACAATCCCAAGGGTGAAAAAGCTGGCACCAACACGTATCAGAACCAAAGCCTAGCCTACAGCCTCGACGCGGGCCAGACCTGGACCAAGTACGCCGGCAACCCGGTGCTGAAAAACTCCGGCATCAAGGACTTCCGCGACCCGAAGGTCAGCTGGAACGCGGCGGCCAAAAAATGGGTGATGACCCTGGCCACGCTCGACCGCATCACGTTCTTTTCCTCGCCCAACCTCAAGGACTGGACCAAGGAAAGTGAGTTTGGCCAGAAGCTCGGCGCGCACGGCGGCGTGTGGGAATGCCCCGACCTGTTTGCGCTGGCGCTGAATGGCAAGACGTACTATGTCTTGATTGTCAACCTGAACCCCGGTGGGCCTAATGGCGGCTCGGCCACCCAGTATTTCGTGGGCAGCTTCGATGGCCACACCTTTACCCCGCTCAACGAGAAAACCAAATGGGCTGATTTTGGCCCCGATGAGTACGCCGGCGTGACATGGAGTAACACCGGGACGCGGCGTCTGTTCCTGGGCTGGATGAGCAACTGGGAATACGCTGGCCAAGTCCCCACTTCGCCCTGGCGCAGTGCCATGACTACACCCCGCGAACTGGCCTTGCAGCAAGTAGGCTCGGAAATCTACCTGACCTCACAACCTGTGGCCGAGCTCCAAAAACTGGCGCAGCCCGCCAATACGCTGAAAGACCTCACCGTGAAGCAAACCTTTGACCTCACACCGAAGCTTGGCAAGCTCGGCGATAAGTTCGAGCTAAAGCTGAAACTGAAGCAGCTTGCCAGCTTCTCGCTGGTGCTGTCGAACAGCAAAGGTGAGGAGCTTACTATTGGCTACGATAAAGCAGCCAACCAGTACTTTATCGACCGCAGCAAGTCGGGTAATGTCAGCTTCAATCCCAAGTTTGCCGGCCGCCACGTTGCGCCCCGCCTGGCACTCACTCCGGCGGCCGACCTCACGCTGCTCTTCGATGCCAGCTCGGTAGAAGTATTCGCCGACCACGGCCTGACAGTGATGAGCGAGCTGTTTTTCCCTACCCAGCCCTACTCTACGGGCA
>CALMOO010000566.1:2452-2844 GCA_937871705.1 uncultured Hymenobacter sp. | reverse complement strand
GCCATAATTGTTTATAGAGCCGGCGCATAACCGGCTGTTTTATATAAGACGCAGACGAGCCCAGGTTGCTTTAGCCTGCCCGCCCAACTAATTATTGATAAGAATACTAATTCAGTCCTGGTGCGTCCTTCGTGGAGCGCGGCACTTTGCGGTCGTTCTCGAATTTGGTGACGCCAGCATTGTCGAACGGCACGGGCACTTGCACCAATACGGGCACCGGCACTCCGCGCCGGGTGGCGGGCTGCCAGGGGGGTAGGGTTTGGACCACGCGCAAGGCCTCGGCGTTGCACTCGGGGGTAAGGCCCTTAGCAATTTTGGGATTAACTAATTTACCATCAGTGCCTACCGTAGCCGTTACGATAACGTCGCCGGTCACGCGCGCGGCTTTGGCT
>CALMOO010000566.1:0-2409 GCA_937871705.1 uncultured Hymenobacter sp. | reverse complement strand
GGTGAAAAACTCGCCCATGGCCTCCTCGCCGCCCGGAAACTCAGGGGCTTTGTCGGGACGGTTTTCGGCGCCACCACCGGGCTGCACCTGCATATGGCCCGGCGTGAGGGTGATAGGTGCTTTGGTGGGGGTAGGCTTGGCTTGGGCCAGCGCCAGCAGGGGGGTAGCGAATAGTAAAGAGAAAAAATAAATGCGCATAGGATATTTACAAGCAGTCGAAAAAGTATTTAACGCCACAATTTAGGACAAAATCGGTGCCGCTTCGGTTCGGTCGTCGGGGCGCGATATTAATAGTAGCCCTAGGAAGGTGATGGCGCCATTAAGCAGCAAGATTTCGAAGCCAAACTTGTAGCCGCCCAGCCACTCTACCGAGTGCGATACGATGAGCAGCGTGAGCAGCGGTCCCACCACGCATACGGGCAACACCAGCCACTCGCGGAAGCGCCGCCGCATGAAAATACCGAAGCTATACAGCGCCAGCAGCGGCCCGTAGGTGTAGCCCGCCGTCTTAAAAACGGCATCAATCAAGCTTTGCTCGTTGATGACCCGAAAGACGAGGATAATGCCAATCAGCGCCAGCGACCAGCCCAGGTGCGTGAGCTGGCGAATGCGCGTTTGCTTGGCCTCGGGGTATTGCTTGATATTAATGAAATCGACGCAAAACGACGTCGTAAGCGCCGTCAACGCCGAGTCGGCCGAGGCGTAAGTCACGGCGATAATGCCCAGGATGAAGATGATGCCCGCAAACAGCGTGAACTGCGTGGTGGCTAGGTAAGGAAATACCTTGTCGGTATCGAGCGTGCCCTTTGGGGTAAGGAGCTGCGGCAGCTCGCTTAGGT
The DNA here is from genome assembly GCA_937871705.1 of uncultured Hymenobacter sp. Taxonomy (GTDB): domain Bacteria; phylum Bacteroidota; class Bacteroidia; order Cytophagales; family Hymenobacteraceae; genus Hymenobacter. The sequence continues at coordinate 1,570 of CALMOO010000566.1, read as the reverse complement.
GAATGCCTTTAGCAGCCGCGTACTGGTAGAGCAGCACGCCGAGCGTGAGAAACAGCACGTTGACGCCCACTAGCACAATGGTAAACCAAAACATGTTTTTCTGGGCATCGCCAAGGCTACGGCAGCTCAGGTTCTTTTGCATTAAATCCTGGTCGAGGCCCGTCATCACGATGGTGATGAACATGCCCGAGGCAAATTGCTTCCAGAAGAATTTGTCGTCCTTGAAATCAGAAAAATAAACGCGCGACATGTCGCTGTCGCGCACCGTGGCCACGAGCTGCTTAAAGCTCAAATTCAACTCCGAAGAGATGAAGTAGATGCTCAGCCCTACGCAGCTCAGCATGGCCAGCGTCTGGAAAGTATCGGTCCAAAGTATCGTTTTGAGCCCACCCCGGAAAGTGTAGAGGTAAATGAATAAGATGCTGACCATCACCGTTACGGCAAACGGCACGCCCATCTTATCGAACACCGCCAGCTGCAGTACGCCCGCCACCAGATACAGCCGCAACCCGGAGCCCAAAGCTCTGGAAATCAAAAAGAAAAGTGCGCCCGTTTTGTAGCTCCAGTAGCCGAAGCGCTGCTCCAGATACGTGTAGATGGACACCAGCCGTAGGCGGTAGTAGAGCGGCATCAGCACCGTGCCGATAACAATATAGCCGGCCACATAGCCGGCCACTACGGCCAGGTAGCTCCAGCTTTTGCCATACACATTGCCCGGCACCGAAATGAACGTGACGCCCGAAAGCGAGGTGCCAATCATGGCGAACGCCACCATGTACCAGGGCGCGTTGCGGTTGGCCACAAAGAAGCTTTCGCTGGTAGCGCGCCGCGAGGTGAGCAGCGCAATGATAACCAGCACGACAAAGTAGCCCGCAATGAGGCTGAGAACGAGGGTAGGCGACATACCCAGCAAAGGTACTTCAGCTAAGTATGTGTCATGCTGAGCTTGCGAAGCATCTTCTCACCGCAGAGCGAGCTGTTGACTCATTCACTGAATAGCTCAAGCGGTACAATCCTGGCAAGATGCTTCCTTCGTCAGCAGGACAAAGTTTACTCCCACGCAGCCCAGCGCAGCACCTCGCCCACGGCGGGCGCATGCAGGTCGCCGCGCAGCATGCCGCCGGCCGCCACCTCTGTGAGCAGGCGCAGCGGCTCGGAGGCGGGCTCATCGGAGAGGTCGAAAGTGCCGTGGTGCATGGGCACTAGGTGGCCGGCGCGCAGCACGTTGGCAGCCTTGGCGGCTTCGTGCGGATTGACGTGGCTCAGGTGCATCATAAACGGTGGCTTGTAGGCGCCGATGGGCATGAGCACGATATCGATAGGTCCGAAAATCTGCTCAATCTGCTCGAAGTGGTCGCCGTAGCTCGTGTCGCCAGCGAAGTAGATAAGGCGGTCGTCGGTTTTAATCAGGAAGCTGCCCCACAGCACCTGGTTCAGGTCGAAAAGGCCGCGCCGGTGCCAGTGGCTGGCGGGCAGATAATAAATCTCGAACGGCGCATCCGGGCCCAGGTCGTACTGCTGCCACCAGCCAGCTTCTTGCACGGGCAGGGTAGGGGCCATGCCTCGCACC
>CALMOO010000565.1 GCA_937871705.1 uncultured Hymenobacter sp. | reverse complement strand
GGTACGGCCACTACCTGCGTTGAGCGCCTGGGCCTCTTTATTGGGGGCAAAGGCTTTGCGAGCGAGGTAACGGCCAAAACGATGGCCAACCCGCTACAAACCTTCAACCAGTTACTAGCCGAGGCTGCCGGCTACGCGGCCGTTGGGCTGGGGGTAGCCTTCGTCCCGCGCTTTACCTACGGGGGCGAGTTGGCCCATATTTATGTAACCGATGTGGATTGCACCCGTCGCGAAAAAGACGGGACGCGCTACGTTGTGAACTCGAAGTTGGCTACGGGCACGATGCCGGTCAACTTCAACGAGGTATACCTGCCTTATGACCCGCTGGCCACCCCCGAAGAAATCAGTGAGCAAGTAATTGCTGCGGCTGGTTCCGAGGCGGGCTATTGGGGGCACCTGCTACACTCGTTTACCCGCAAGATGGGGCGCAAGCTCTACCCAACCCCCGATTGGTGGAGTGCGAAGGAAGCTGTTGAGGCAGATGCTGAAACGCCGAAGTACGACCTCAAGCAATTCCGCAATGGCTTCTATCCGGATAGCGTCATGACGGTTGTAGGGTCGAAGTATAATGACGTGCCGCTTGAAGGCTGGGTGCCGAATAAGGCGAGCCCGGACGAAGAGCAACCTATGTTGAAATCACCCGACCGGACTGCGCTTGAAAAAGATTTAAAGGCCCTGAAGGGGTCTAGCAGTGAGGCATCAATTCTGCTGCTGACAGTAGAAAGCAAAACTGAAAAGCCTCAGATTGATTGGGTAGACAAGGGGCCAAACAGTAAAGGGCTGACTGATGCCACCAACCGCATTGAGGGGCGGGTATATCGCCGCATGGGCGTACCACCGGTGCTCTGCGGAGTAGCCGAGCCCGGCATGCTGGGCAGCAATCAACAAATTGTTAACAGCATTCAGCTGTTTGCACTGACTGTCAACCCGCGTCGGGCCCTATGCACTGAGCCGCTGCAGCAATTCTACCCAACCCTTGATTTTACAGTCAAGCCATTGGACCCGGTGGATTACATCGACCCCTTGGTAGCAGCGGAAATGACGCCGGACGAGTTGCGGGCTACCAGGGAGTTGCCAGCGCTGGCCGAGGCTGAGCAGACAGACACCAACAAGCCTACCCCTAAGCCCGCTACCAAATGATTAATCTCATCACCTTGGCGGACTTCCCGGCCTACGTGCCGTTCTCGGTCAACATCGGTACGCACCTGGTCGACCCGCACATTCGGGATGCCCAGACCTTCGACGTGTGGCCCCTGCTGCCCGGCGCCCTGCGCTCGGCCTTGGAGGCAGCGCGCTTGGACTGGACAGAAGCCGAAATCAAGCTATTCTCGGACTTTGTGAAGCCGCTGCTCGTCGTGGAAGCGGCCCGGCGGATGCTACTCTGGCACGGGCTACACATCACACCCGCCGGGAGCGAAATAGTAGTAGCGCAGCCCATCAGCAGCGCTCAGCGCACCGAGTTGCGCAGCGACCTGGCCGCTAAGGCGACCTACTACCGCGCCCTGCTCGACGGGGCCCTGCGGCTAGCCTACCCCCCAACGACGACCAGTTGCGCTACCCCGCGCCGTCCGCTGCAACGTGGCGGCTTACAAACCTCTGCTATATGACCTGGACAGAATCCATTCTTAAAAAGCTGTTCCGCCAAAAGGTCAAGGTGGTAGCCGGTGGGCCCACGAATAAAACGCGCGGCACAGGCCTGCTCTCGGTGCTCGATGCGCTTGCTGAGGCCATTGCGCAAGCGGGCGGCAGTGTCGTAGCTACGACGCTGGATGAAGCCCAGCCCCTACCTACCAACACCCCGCCCGACCCCCAGGTGGCCCCCGCCGCCCTCTACGCCCTCACCAGCGACGCCTGGAACGGCGACACCACGGCCACGGTC
>CALMOO010000564.1 GCA_937871705.1 uncultured Hymenobacter sp. | reverse complement strand
GCGTTACTGTATCACCAGGCGTCACCACTTCGCCCGTAAACGCGTCCTGATTCGTAAGCACTTTCCCATCGGGCACGTTGCCCGAGCCGGCCACGTACACCGCGAGGCCTCCCTTGCTCACAGCGCCGGGCACCTTCACGTAAATTCGATTGCCCGAAACGTAGCTATTCGTGGCATCCAGCAGCACCGCGCCACTCACGCCTGGCAGCCCGTTTACCTTGTACTGGGCGAAACTGAGGTAGGCCGGATTGGGCAGGAAGCTGAAGGTATCGGCCGTATCATCCACCTGGCCCAGCGTAGGCGCCGCAGGGGCAGCAGGGGCCTGCACGACCTGCGTAACCGTGGGGGTCCGGTCCAGCAGCCAGCGGTTTAGCGCATCCTGGCTCGTAAAGTCGGGGTGGGTGGAGGTGGCCGCAATCGGCACAAAGTCCGTAGCGCCCGGTGCTGCGGCCGCCGTAGCCATGGGCAGCTGGTCGGTAGTTACTCTATATTCTGTATCGGTATCAGGGTCATAAAACAAAAACAGGCCATCAAGAGACAGTTTCTTGCCGCTTTGCCAAGCGGGGAGGTTTCGCAGGAATTTCATGAGGGATGATGTATATTGTTCGTAAAATACGAACATTTTAAGCGTTTGTCAAGCTTGCTATTGCGTGCAGGCAAGACGTGCGTATGCAGCCTATTCTTTTACGGCTTTTCTGGCTACTAATTCTGGAATCTGGCTCTCTGGAATGGCCCGCGCAGTCATTACGGGGTCGCGGCCATTATCGGGCATGTAGATGTTGGTTTGGTAGAGCTCCTTGCCATTGGTGGTATGGTCCACCGCCGAGTAGTCTTTGAATTTCTCGGGCCGGTTGGCTTTGAGCAGCACCTGCATCAGCCCATCACTATACATCTGCTTATGACCCACGAGTAGCCCACCCTGGTAGATGGGCGTACGCACGCCTTTCTCGGCCCGGCGACGTGCTTCCAGCTCCAGCAGGTCGGTTGCCTCCTCCAAGGCTTCTTCCCAGTCCTTGGCAAAGTCAGCATCGCTCTCGTACATATCGTAGGCGGTCGAGCGGCCGATTTTCGCGGCGGTGCAGGCGCGGGTGACATTGCCCAGCTTCTTCATGGACTTAAGAAATGCGGGCCGCCAGTCCACCGTTTTAGTGACCCGGCGCTCCTTTTTTGGCGCCGACTTTTTTACCTCCGCAGACGTGTCCGGTTGTGTCCGGTTAGCGGCCGCTTTCGGGGGCTCCTCCGACTTCTTTTTGAGTGCCATAAATACTTGATGTAGTAGAGTCTATAGATGGCCCTGATGCGGACACTTCACCCCTGGCGTGTATGGTGACGGGACTAGGCAAATCATGGCCGTTGGTAGTGAGATCGTATTTAGCCGGCGGGTAGGCGTCGTGCAGCTGCAGAATGCGGTGCGTGGCTTCAATAGCGTCGTACATCTCAATCTCCGTTTCCACGATTTCTATCGGGCCCTGCTCCGTCTGGGTGGTGTAGCGCCGCTCAACGACGCGGTGCAGCAAGTGGTAGTGCTGCTTTGCCTCTTCCGTGCTCAAGTCCACGTGCACCTGGCCATCCTCCCCCACGCGCAGGAAGGGGGCCACGGAGCCGCGGGCCCAGTGACTGAGCCGCACCTTGGCTTCGCCCACGCTGACACCTTCCAGCATGGCCAGCTTATCCAGGGCTCGTTGAACGTCCGGGTCGGCCAGCAGCAACGCGGCCTGCTCGGGTCCTGCGCCGGCGGCCACCGCTGCGGTGGCCGCGTTCCCCTGCTCAACAAAGTGCTCAACAAAGGTTTGCGCCGGGATGGGAGGTGCTTTCTTAGAAGCCATAGTCTACTGTATTAAAAATTAAATTATCGTAAATTACGTACATTAATCAGATTACTTGCGCAGATGCTTGCGGTAAGCGAAGCGCATCAAGTACTCATCTATGGCGGATTGGCGTACCCTAGTGCCGCTACCGAACCCAGTATCCCCACTGAGAATCTTGCTTAGTATCGCTTGCCGTTCCGGGCGCTCAAGGGTGCTGGCGCGGTAAGGACGGCCCAGCACTAGCAAACGCATATGGCTGGGGGTCATGCGCGCGTAAGCCGCCGCTTCCGGTATGGTCAGCCAAGGATCGGGCGCAGGCAGAGCGGCGAAATAGGCGGTAGCCGCTCTATCAGCTGCGGCGGTGAAGATGGCGCGGAGCTCCTCGTCAAGGGGAATGTTCATCGGTGTTGGTTGAAGTAGATGATGCCAACGAGTCTGCTGCCGGATTGTCGCGCTGCTGCCCTCGTCCCTGCTGACGGTAAGCTGCTAATTGATCCTCGTCGAGCAGGTCCTCATCGGCGGCTACTACCACCTGATTGTGTGCCTCCAGAATCTGCTTTTCCAGCGCTTCGATGCGATTAAAGACCGCCTCGGCCAACATAGCGTTGAGGTGGCCCACGTCATCGCCCTGAATGGGCACGGTCACGCTGCGCTTAAGCGAATAGACCGTGATCTGAACAGGCCCTTCAAGTATAATGAAGTCCAGCGTATTGTACTCGTCCTTGGCGGTAGCCAATAGTTGCTCGAGGCGGCGAAGTTGGTCGGTGGCTAGGCTGTTCACTGGGTAGGCAATGGGCTATGGTGGGGAGGGTGGGCGCTGGGCACTACCTCGTTTACTGAGAATTCGCGCAGGGTTCGGAGCCGTTTGTCTCCGAACCCTGCTGGCCCGGCTTGCAGCGCCATCCCTTCCCCATGCGGCGACAGCGACGACCGAATTTCAACTATCCACCGCGCGCTGCAAGGCAGCCCGGTGCTCTTCCAGCGTGGCGCCCGCTGCGGGTGGAATACTGGGTAAGCAGCATGAGCAGCGGCAGGGCTCAGGAGTCTTCATCGGGCGCAGGCGGCAAAGTGATAGGACGGCCGCCTGGGTGCCAGCCGGGAGGTAGTTCGTCATCCATTAATTTGGGATTGGCTTCGAACTCGCTCGGGTTTGCCGTACGCAGCGGAGCGGGCGGAGCCTCAGTAGCAGGCTGCTTAGCCGCTGCGGGGGTAGTGTCGCGGCGTTGGTCGTCGCGGGCGCGCAGTTCCTCATCGGTCAGGTAGAGTTCTTCAGCAGTCCGACAATCGAGCGGGCTCACGCCGTTGATGTAGTACCGAGCCGTCCGCCAGTCATAAGTGATGCGCACATCGGGATTCTCACTGCCATCGCCGATGCTGCCCGCGTGACCGACCAACTTGCGACTTTTCACCTTCTTGACGTAGATAGCAACGTCGCTGTAGAGCGAGTTGGCGCTGCCCAAGTGTTTCCAGGGCCGGTAGTAAGTGGCCGCTATGTGTGGAATATTCTCCCAGGCCTGGCCTCCGGCTACGTGGCTACTGTCGGGGATGGGCCGCGGCTGGCCATGCTTCATATCGGGGAGCTGGCGCGGATGGGCCGTGATAGTGAGGCTCAGCTTAGTGTCGGTAGTCCAGTCGCTGAACTCGCTTAGCACGTGGCCCAGGTAGGGTGCGTCCCCACCCATGCTCGCCATTGCTGAGTTGTTAAGCTTGGTCCAAGGGTCAATAAAGCAATGAGTGATATTGTGTTTGGCGGCGGCGGCTTCGAAATAGCGCAGCAAATCGTAGGGAGTCCGGCCCATCTCGCGCTCTGGATAGACGACAATAAAGTACTCCCGCACAATTTTGTAGCGCGTCATCGGCAGGCAGTTTTGCCAATCGCGGTCAGGGTTCTGGCCGGTGAGCGAATGAATGAGCTGGTCATAAATCTGCTCCTCGGGCATATTCTCAGGCGAGAAAATTGCCGACTTCTTATCCGCCAGCACCGCCCGCAGCAAAAGCAGCTGGTAAACCCACTCTGTCTTGCCCTCATTCATCCAGCCCGTCCAGACGTTGAGGTAGCCCGGCATCCACTTAAAATGAGGGTCAAGTTCCTTAATGTGACAGGTTTCACCTTTCGTTACACCATACTTGTAGGCGTGCTCCATGCGTTCCCACGTGGGCTCATTGAGTCGGCGCAAGGCGCTGGCCGGGTCACTTTTGGGTGGTATAGGCGGCCCGCCGCCCGTCGAATTACCTAGGTCATCAAACAGTCCCATATTGGTGCGCGATTTTTGTGTGAGTAGGAAGTGGGCCCTTGCCGTAGCGGGCGTTCAGCTGGGCTAGAAATCGACGCACGCCCTCGATGAAGGTTGTCGTATCGGGCGGCTCGGGTAGAGCAGCGTGCTTTGCGTAGAGGCGCAAGGCTTTGTCTGGAGCTTGCCCGGCCTGGGCGAGACCAGCCTTGTGACCACGCATCCACCCCAGCCGATAGACAGGGTCTGCTTCACGGTAGGCCAGCAGCTCAGCTGGACTCATCTGGTAAATTTGGGCTTGCTCACTATTAGCCGACGGCAAACAGGCCAGCACGGCCTCTTCGTAGTCTTGCACAGCAATCATGAGCTTATCTAGGTCCTGCACGTGGCGCAGGGCTGCGGCAGCATAGCGGGCCGAAGTATCAAGTGTTTGTACTCGTTTTTTGGAGTAGGCATCGAGTCGCAGCAGCACCTCACGCAGGGCAAGGCCAGCCCGCTCTATCGGGTCAGGAAAATTGGCTTGGGTAGGCATAGAGGAGGGAAATGCGTTAGGATGGGGTTGCTGTCGCTTGGCTTTCGCGCTGGCGACGACGATTAGCAGCTAGCTCAGCCTCCTGGTGAGCCTGGCGCTCAGCAATCACTTCGGGATTCAAGTCAGCTTTAAGGCTTTCGGGAGCACGAGTACTTTGCACCGGAGTCAGTGGCGCAGAGCGCTGGGGCTGACGCCGGCCGCACCAGTCGCGGGCCGTGAGGTTGGCTGAGGTATATTTTTTCAGCAGGTCGGCTTTGTTCTCCATCGCCAGCAAGACTTCCTGCACGAGCGGCTCCGTGAAGTCAGCCACGAGCTTGCCCCACTGCTTGGCCGTAAGCGGCGATTTGAGGCGCTGCACCGTCGGCGCGTTCTCGGCCAGCCAGGACGCCCACGGCTCGGGCAGTGGTGCTCCAACCGGGGTGGCCGAAATAAGAATTTTACTTACCTGTCCAGAGTCGTTAGACTCTTTTTTCTTAGTCTTATTCTTAGTCTTATGTAGTAGGTCGTTTTCGTTGCGCTTTCGTTGCGTTTTCGTTGCGGAAAGGGTATCGGAAAGGGGTGCAGAAAGGGGATTGTTTTTAGTACCCCTTTCTGCGTTGAATTCCAGATCTAAAAGCTGGTATTCCGTGGTGCATCCCCGGCCATTTCCATTCTGGAAGTCGAGCAAGCCAGCATCACGCAGGCGCTTGCGGGCCGTATCAAAGGGCCGCTTCGTGCGCATCTGCAAATCCATCATCAGCCGCTCAACAGCAAGGTTAAAACACGCTTTTCTAAGTACATTAGCCCGCCGCAGCAGCCTGAAAAACAAGGCGTACTCATCATTGCTGAAGAAGTATTCCTCATCCTTCTGGTGGAAATGATTGATGTATTCGAGGTAAGTCAAAGCGATGAGGTTTGGAGAGCAGCGCTCTGCGTATGTCAGGCGAGCAGAGAAAGCAGAGCGAGGGTGAGTACCTACTGACCTCCTCCGTTCTACTAAGCACTAGTAATTCAGCAAGGCTTCGAAGGCGCGGGACATGGTAGTTACCAGCTGCTTAGGCTCGTCTGAGTCCTGAACCACCTCGTATAGCTGGCGCATGGCCTGCTGCACTGGGTAGTCGCTGGCTGGGTGCTGAGCCGCTGCTAACAGTTCGACCGCTAGCCGGCAAATCGTATCCTTCTCCTCTTCCAGGTTTAGCGCGCGGGCGCGGGCCTCTCTGCGAAGCTGGGCCTGGAGTTTATCTGCGTCGACGAGCGCCTTTTCCACCAGGTGTCTGGTCTTGCCCCAGACCTCCACGGCCTGCCGGAGGCGGGTGTAGTCTTCGTGCAGGCGTAGCCAGGTTGTTTGCGCGCTGGTAACATGGTGCCAGCAGCAACTCACTTCCTCCCGGCCATACCAGGTCTCGGAGAAGAAATCAGAATTCTGCTTAATTGTCTGGGCAATACGTCGGCGCAATTCGTCCTTCTCGCGTGTGTCGGCCTGCTCGATGGCCTGCATGAGGTATTCCTGAAATTGGTTAGCTGCCCCTACCGTGGCCAGCGAGTCGAGTGATTCGCGCAGCGAGGCCCGCTGCCGCCAATCGATGCGGGAGTTTTCCAGCATCCACCGCATGGAGGCCAGTTGACATTGTAAAACAGGCTGCGCGTTGGGGCTCGCGGCGAGCTGCGTGGCGGCCAGGGCGCGGGGCGAAAAAAGCGAAGTGTTGAACGGAGTATGAGCTGAGTTCCCAGCAGCATCTACTATTTGAAAAGTCTGCATTTTCTTTGTGGTCAAGTATGGGGGTTGACAAAATCCTCTTTCGAAGCGAGTAGCCTGGCCGGGCTGCTCGCTTCACTTTTTATCTTTTTAGAAGAGTATGTTTAGGTGCAGCTATAGGATAGGATAGCTAGCATAGTAGACTACTTCGTAGATGCCCCAGACTTCCTTCCCTACCTCTTTTTGAAGAGGCCATATAGCCGAAAGGGGGTGGTTATCAGCTATTACTTCGAGGTAGTTATCCTCAACCTTAATCAGGCGACCGATAGCCATCTCGAACTCTCCACTTTTCTGATTGCGAGCGTGATAGGTGTACACGCGTCCAACAATCAGGTTTTTCTTTTCAACCACGGGTGTCACGCACACGCCACAATTGTGTGGGAAGCGCGGAGCCATACTGTTGCCCGTAACGTAGGCCAAAAAGGGTTTCAGAAGCATGCCGCCATAGTTCGCTAGCGGGTTGTTCATTGATTCCGGCGTCCAAAACGGCAGGCCCGGCTCACGCCAGTAGTCATTCTCTTCAGGGGTGCACCCCTGAAGAGTGGTTGGATAGCCTAACGCTTGGGCGCGGGCAGCGGCAGGGGTAAGCAGGCATTCAGTAGCCTGCAGAACGGGGGCAGTGATGGCAACCATAAAAAGGAAGTTGAGGGTGAAAAATAAAAAAAGCAGTGGCTAGGCTAATAAAATCAACCGAGTTAAGTCACAGTAAATCAGTGGTTATTTAGCGGGAGGCTTGCCCTTCACGCGGCTGGGCTTCGCCGTACGCTGGCGCTGGGTGCCCGCCGCCAGTACATTAGAGCGGAGTAGATATGTTCTGCCACCGAGCTTTGTCGAAGGCAGCAGCCCACGCCGGAGCCACTCGAAGAGGGTAGCCCGGCTGATATTGAGGTACTCAGCACTCGCCTCGACGGTCCACTTTTCATCTGCGCCAGCGGTCTGCCCGAGCGCAGCTGCTACTGCTTGAGCCACTGCTTCAGCTACTGTGAACCTGAATCCTGTCTGTAAATCGTCTAGAAGCTTCTGGTATTCTGGAGAACCGTCGGTTATGATAATGGCCATGTGAAAAGGCAATAAGAAGTTAGCCCGAACCTCACATAAGGCAGGCATGTGCGTTGCTCAAGCGGTTTTAAGTGAACTAAGCTGCTGCTAGCATGCTATGCTCTCTACCTTGTAGTATTGCCGCTAAGTACTTTTCTGAAATTGCGAAACCTGGCAAAGAAGACTGTACTATCTTTACTAGAATGCTTAAATCACGGGGGCGGCCGTAACGTACATTCTGAATGCGATTAACGCTTAATTCTGGATGTGCGCTCTTAGTCAAGTCTTTATAGTTGCCTTCTAACTTGGTAGTGACTTGTGCTAGAAGTTCATAAAAAAGCTCGTCTTGACGCTGTCGAGCTGCCTTAATCGCCATTTTACTGTCGGGTGCCATCGTCATTTCGTTGTATGTTTGCTTTTGTATCATACAAACATACGAAATTTCGTAACATCAGATACGATTTGGTGGAAATATTTTACGATATCGTATAAAATAGCATTGCGTATTATGGAAAATGCTGAAAAAACAACTATAAATCAGAGGCTTGAGATGCTGGTTCAAAAGGTTGATAACGGAAACCGTTCAGCTTTTGCAAGGCGAGTAGATTTGACCCCAGGCGCTATATCTGACATGCTAGGGGGACGTATGAGTAAGCCGGGGTTTGAAGTCCTTCAAAAAATAGTATTAGCTCTGCCCACCATAAATAAGAACTGGCTATTACTAGGTGAGGAGGAGATGTTTATCAATAACTCTCCAATAGGACCACCATGGGATAGCAGGAAAGCTCCAAACAATTGGCAAGGTGTAGAAGACCCTGCTCCAGAATATTATGGCTACCTAGGCAATTTCCCTATCCTCACTACTAAGGATAACACGATCGTACCTATAGTGGACGCCGATAAACGTTGGCATTATTCTAAGCGCGACAAGCAAAATCCTCCACCACCCGAGTTTGTAAAATACTACGAACCCTACGAGAGCTTGTCCCTCCCACCTTCACTGCTTCCTGCAGGACGCCATATGGTATTCACAGTAACTGAGTACTCAATGGAGCCGACCTTAACTCTAGAAGATTATATAGTATGCAGTTATGTTGAGCCCACTGACTGGAAAAATATTAGCGAATCGGCTATCTGTACAGTAGTCTCTAAGACTCATAATAATATAATCGCACGGGTAGTTGTAGGACCGGAGGAGAATACAATTCGCTGCTACTTTGATAATCAATCAAATCAAATTAGGTATCATCCTGTAAAATTCAGAATAGAAGACATAGAAGAAATCTGGAGCTTTGCTTGGAGACTGACATCTTCCACAGAGAATAGGCTTCAAAAGCTACAGGCTGATTTGCATAGTGTTAGAGAGAAGGTCGACCGTATTTTTGGCACTTTCCGCGAACGACTCAAAGAAATAATTATCGGCCAAATGATAACAGAGAATAGTCAAGATTTTGATGCCAAAGACATAGCTAACGATAATCAGGTTAGAGCAAAATACATCAGTGAATATGGCCCGATTAAGGATGAGGCGGAATACTTTACTAACATGCAGCCAATTATTCTTTCTTTAGTTCGCGACCTTGAACCTCAAGTCAGAGCAAAAATGGCAGCCCAACCAGCAATGCCGAAACCCAGAATCCTTGGACAAGACTAATAGCCAGTCTACATACCAAGGTCGAAATCTTGTGCCGGCCTTTGCTTGGTGTATTCCTGCGCCCGCGTCCGCTCAACCGCCTCTCGGAACTGTTCCGTCAACCCTCGCCCATTCGGCCGCAGTTCCGAGTCGCTGAAGCGGGTGCCGTCGCATTTACTCACCACGAGCAACTCCTGCGGGCTCACCACTTTTAACACATACCCCGCCTGCTCCAGGCTCGGCTTGAGGTCGGCCGACTCGTGG
>CALMOO010000563.1 GCA_937871705.1 uncultured Hymenobacter sp. | reverse complement strand
GTGCTGATGGGCAGCTTGTGCAGGCGTTTCTGGTCTTCAGGCGAGAGGTTGCCGTGCTCCTGGACGAACTGGAGTACCTGCCACTCGCGCGACTCGACACCACGCCAAGCATCGAAGCGGTGCCTTTCGATGGATTCCCAAGCATCTTGGCCGACGCCGTTGAGATTGGCCGAGTGTCGGCGAGCCACCCACAACGCACCGTGCTCGCGGCTGTCGAACACAGCTAGCTCTACTTCGTCGATGGGGTCGTTGGCAAACTCCTCGGATAACTTCTTGAGGCGGGTGAGCCACCGGGTAGCGAGCACGCCCTCGGCCAGTAGGGGCTCGTGTAGCAGTTTCAAGGCCACTAGGCGCCGATTTCCATCAAGCGAGATGTAGGGAAAGCGCCGATTGTCTGGCACCATGGCCATGAAGCGCTCCGCCTCACTCAGGCCGTGCTCAGCGATATCGGCGGCTAAGTGGACTATCTTCTCACCCTGCTGCTCGACCATCGCCCGGATAGCCTCGCGTTGGCTTTGTTGCGGGGGTAAGCGGGGGTTTAGTTCATCTACGCCGATGCTGTGCAGGGAAATAGTAACTTTTTGGGCTTGGAGGCGGGGCATACTTCTCGTTAATGTTAGTGGTTAAGCTTCTTGAAGTTTGTGCTCCTCCTCTGCGCTGGTAATTCCGCTAATTAAGAAGTTAATAAAGGGAGCAAAGTGTCCCCAGAATTCTTGTAGAACGGCCGAGTCTGGGCGAAAAAAAGGATTGTGAACGAATGAATTAAACTCGCTGTGAGTGACGGTGGCCTGTTGACGAACGTAACCCTGGAATGCCTCGCGAATGCTAGAGTTAGGAATGAGTTCGGCTGCGTTATCAGAAAAGAACTTTATCATGAAACCCAGCGACGGAAACCATCGCTCAGTTACTTCCTCGCGCAACTTGAGAATTCTTTTCACTGCTTCAGGAGACTCTTCAATTTCGTGTCGCTGCTTGAGATATTTAATTAAGTTTTCTTCAATCTTGCGATTGCTCGTCACATATTCAAGTACTTGTTCATCCTTGATACGTTCAAAGAGGCCACTGTCTTCTACATAGCGGGTCATAAGTAGCTCCAGTAACGTTCTGAATAGAACAGCAATGGCATTGGGCTTGGAAAGAGGAATTGTTTTCAGCTCATTAAAAACTTCGTCAATTCGCGGGATAGTTGTTTGGCACTTAAAAACATAGCTGATCAAGGTTTTTGGCTTTGGTGATGCTCTTTTCACCTTTGTCCGAGTGGGCTTATTTACTCCCTCACCAAGTCCGTCTTGTTTGTCTGCGTCGTTATCTGTTGTGCTAGCTTCAAATTCGTCCTCTTCTGCGTTCTCGTTAGTTACAGGTATCAAGTTAGCTGCGTCTATAGAGTTCTCATCATCACTTTCTGCAACAATTGATAAATCAAAAGCCCCTGATGTAATTATTTTTTCAAGATATTTGGCAATCTCATCTGCAGTATTAAGTGTGCGAGATGTTATTTTTTTATTAGCGAGGTCTTCAATAATTTTTGCAAAACGTTTCCCATATTCAACAATTGGAAGTAAAATTTCAACTTCCCCAGATGAAGTGAATTTGAGCCCTAAAAATGATGCAACATTTTTATTCGCAACAACCCTCCACATAGTGGATATCGGGAACTTTTCTGGAATGTTTACAAATCGAAAAGCTTTATCGGATAAATTAGGAATTTGAGTTGCTTCGTGATATATCTTATAACGTAATATGGCATTAAGAACTTCGTTTTGAGATACCGCGTAAATCTGAGCAATTGTCTCAATTGTATAGCCTGCAGCCATATCGTTTACGTACCATCTATCTTGGCGCATACCGTCCCATCTCTCCACTTGGCTACCACCCATGTGCCTATTCTGGATGATGACCTTGGCCTCATCGCGCGAAGGCGCTACAACACAGCTTAGCTTCGTTATTGTTTCAATATCAAAGTCCTGAACTAAGCTTTTTATTTCGGATTGATATTTCTTCGGAGCTAATTCTGGTTCTAAAAGAACTTTGCATGCCGTTATCCGACGATTACCCTCAATAACTACATAATGGCTGCCCTCTTGAACAACAATCGGCATTTCGTTTATGAAATACCCTTTGAGTGCAATTGCCCTGGTTAATTGGATAAGCTTTTCATGTTTGAACATATAAGCTATAATGCTCTTAGTAGAAAAATTCCCACTAAGGTCACCTAGG
>CALMOO010000562.1:9554-11427 GCA_937871705.1 uncultured Hymenobacter sp. | reverse complement strand
TAATAAGGGTCGGTGAAAAACAGGCCGCCTTTCGAGCTGACCCACACATCGTTGGGGCCGTTGAGCCGCTGGCCCTGCACCTGGTCAACGAGCACGGTATGCTTGCCGTCGGGGCTGATGGACCAGAGCTGACCGCTGGCATCGGCGCAGGCAATGAGGTTGCCTTTCGGGTCGAAATACATGCCATTGGACCGCCCCGCCAAACTCAGAAAAACGTTGAGCTTGCCATCGGTGCCGTATTTCCAGATTTTATCGTTGGGCTGGTCGGTGAAAAACACGTTGCCGTGCTTGTCCACGGCTGGCCCTTCGGTGAAAGCGAACTGCTTGGCTACCAGCTGGGGGGTAGGCGCGCCCGCAAACAGCGCCTGGCCGGCGTCGGTATTGGGAACGGCGGCTTCGCCCGTTGCCTGGGCAGCGGCGCAATGGGCTACGAACAGGCCCGCAGCCAGCGCAAGCGGGAAATAACAGCGGCCAAGAAGAGGTGTCATTCGGAAGAGGTGGAAGTTGGAAAGGCTACTTACTGCTGGCAGGCTAGCGAAGTTCGGCGGCAGCCTACAGGATAGCGGCGCGCTCTGCTCGCGCTAACTTCCCTCAAACCTCTGCGTAAGCGGGAGCAAGCTATAATCTTACATCGATGAACCTTACCAACTCTGAGCTGGCCTTCGTGCTGGGCCGCCTGCTGCTGGGCCTTAACTTCCTGATGCACGGCCTAGTACGAATTCCGAAGCTATCGGTATTTCAGGCGGGCATCAGCAAAGAGTTTGCGGCTTCGCCCCTACCCCCCGCTTTGGTGGTGATGTTCGGCAAAGGGCTACCCTATGTGGAAGCCGGCCTGGGCGTGCTGCTTTTGCTGGGGCTGTTTACGCGGGCGGCCCTCGTAGTAGCTATGCTGCTGATAATGACGCTGGTATTTGGCAGCAGCCTGCTTGAGAAGTGGAACATCGTGGGCGACCAGATGGTGTACGGGCTGTTCATTTTTGCCTTGCTCTTGCAGCTGCACCGCAACCGCTTGTGCCTCGACCGCCTAAGTGCTGGCTAAAGCTGAGTTGAATGCCGTTTTTTCGGTAAATTGTCCCGCCGCGGGTGGGGCACTCGGGGCGAGAAATTCCTGGGAGTCAGAAACTCCCCGCCTACCCCCGCCCTATGCCCACGCTTACCCAACCCGCCACCGCCGCCAGGTTTCCGCGCGCGGTGCCGTTCATCATCGGCAGCGAGGTGGCTGAGCGTTTCAGCTACTACGGCATGCTGACCATTCTGCCCACGTTTTTGGTGGCGCAGTTCTTCAATCCCACGCACAGCGCGGCGCTCACGGCCGGGGCCGAGTCGCGGGCCAATGAGCTGGTGCACTCATTTGCGGCGCTGGGCTACGCGCTGCCCGTGCTGGGCGCGCTGCTCGCCGACTGGGTGCTGGGCAAATACCGCGTCATTCTCTACCTGTCTATTTTTTATTGCGGCGGGCACGCGCTGCTGGCCTTTTTCAGCCACGATTTGCCCGGTTTTCACCTGGGGCTGCTGGTGGTGGCGGTGGGCATGGGCGGCATTAAGTCGAGCGTGACGGCCAACCTAGGCGACCAATTCGACCGCAGCAACGCCGAGCTGCTGCCCAAGGCCTACGGCTGGTTTCAGATGGCCATTGACGTGGGCGCGGCGCTAGCCACGGTGCTCACGCCGCTGCTGTATGCGCACTATGGGCCGGCCGTAGCCTTCGGCGTGCCGGGCTTGCTGATGGCCACAGCGGCATTCACTTTTTGGATGGGCCGGCGGCGCTACGTGCGGGTGCCGCCTACGGGCCTGCGGGCCGGCTTGCGCCAAACGCTGGGGCCCGGCGAGGGCCGCGCCGCTCACTCTGTCGTCCATTCCCGTCTCCCCCGAC
>CALMOO010000562.1:0-9544 GCA_937871705.1 uncultured Hymenobacter sp. | reverse complement strand
TCGTGCCGGTGCTCTGGATGCTGAACGAGCAAAGCTCGTCGGAGTGGGTGCTGCAGGCTACGCACCTCAACCGGGAGCTGTGGCCGGGCTTCCGGCCGCTGGCCGAGCAGCTGCAGCTCTCGGGCATCGTGTTCGGAATCATGCTCAACCCGGTGCTGACTTACGGCCTCTACCCCGCCCTGGCGCGGCGCGGGGTGCGCGTGACGCCGCTGCGGCGTATGGGCGCGGGCATGGTGGTGGCGGCGCTGGCGGTGGTCATCATCGGCGGGGTGCAGCGTCGCATCGATGCCGGCGGCCACCCTTCGGCGTGGTGGCAGGTGCTGGCCTACTGCGTGCTGGTGGGCGGCGTCATCACGGTCGCTATCACGGGGCTAGAATATGCTTATACCCACGCGCCTAAGGCTTTAAAAAGCCTTACCACGGCCCTGTGGGTGCTCACCATCGCGGCAGCCAACTTTGGGCTGAGCTTGCTCAACGGCAGCATTGCGCGGGGCGGCTGGCTAGCCGGCTTGCAGGGCGCAAACTTCTACTGGTTTTCGGTGGGGCTGATGGCCGTGAACGTCACGCTGTTTGCGTTGGTGGCTTCGCGGCTACCCGAGAAAATCTACGTGGCAGCGGTGGCCCTACCCCCCGAAACCGAGGCGGAGTGAGCGGATGAGCGTAACCCCACACCCTACCCCTACCCTTCAGGCGAGGTGAGCCAGACGTCAGCAGACGTTCGCGAACGTGAGGCTCCCCTCTCTCGAAGAGGAGGGGCCGGGGGTGGAGCTACCGGCAAGAATAAGGTACCTAACCTGAGACCCACTAACCACCTATTTTCTTTCTTTTGACATGCCCACTCCTCGCCCCTACATCCTGGCCGAAACGACCTGGCAGGCCGTAAAAGCCGCTGCCTTCGACGTAGTAATTCTACCTTGGGGAGCCACCGAAGCCCACAACTACCACTTACCCTACGGCACCGATAACTACCAGTGCGACTACGTGGCGGCCGAGGCCGCGCGGCTAGCCTGGGAGCAGGGCGCCAAGGTGGTGGTATTGCCCACCATCCCATTTGGGGTAAATACGGGCCAGCTGGATATTACCCTCGATATGAACCTGAACCCCAGCACGCAGCTGGCCATCTTGCGCGATGTGGTGCAGGTGCTGGCCCGCCAGGGCATCCCGAAGTTGGTGCTGTTGAATGGGCACGGCGGCAACGACTTCCGGCAAATGCTGCGCGAGCTGCAAGCCGAATTCCCGACGGTGTTTCTTTCCACCGCCACCTTATTCAGAATAGTAGACCGAAGTCAGTTTTTCGATGCGCCCGGCGACCACGCCGACGAGATGGAAACCAGCATGATGCTCCACATTGCCCCGCACCTGGTGCGCCCGCTGGGCGAAGCCGGCTCGGGCGCAAACAAGCAGTTCCGCATTCGGGCGCTGCGCGAGTGGGCTTGGGCTCAGCGTGAGTGGAGCCAGGTCACGGCCGACACGGGGGCGGGCAACCCCGCCGCTGCCACGGCGGCAAAGGGCGAGGCGTTTTTGCAAGCGCTCACGCAACAGCTAGGGCAGTTTCTGGTAGAGCTGGCGGCGGCCGATGTAAATGATTTATACGAGTAAAGTGCTTGGTCTGCCGAACTCCAGCCAGCGTGGCGGGCTTACGCATAGGGTTTCTGCGTAAGCGCAGGAAACTGCCACTTTCCTACCCCCATGCGCCACATTACCGCCGCCGACATCACGGCTTTCGAAAAGGTTTACCGCCTCAACCTCGTCAATGGCTTGCCGGGCTTCAAGCCGGCCAACCTCGTGGGCACCGCCGCGCCCGATGGCCAAACCAACCTGGCCATTTTCAGCTCGGCCCTGCACCTGGGCTCCGACCCGCCCGTGCTGGGCATCGTGACGCGGCCCACCACCGTGCCGCGCCACACCTACCAGAACATCAAGCAAAATGGTGGCTGCTACACCCTCAACCACGTGCCGCTGACCATGCTGGCGCAAGCGCACTATACCTCGGCCAACTTCGACGACGACGTGTCGGAGTTTGAAGCCTGTGGCTTTACGGCCGTGTACCGCGACGATTTTCCGGCGCCCTACGTGGCCGAAAGTCCACTGAGCATTGGGTTGCGGCTGCGCGAGGAGCACGCCATCTTCAATGGCACCGCGCTGCTGGTGGGCACAGTCGAGCATGTGTACGTGCGCCCCGAGGCCCTGCGCCCCGACGGCACCCTCGACCTGGTGGCCTTGGGCGAAGCCGCCATTACGGGGCTCGATGGCTACCACGCTGTGGAGCCGCCGGTGCGTTTCGGCTACGCCCGCCCAGGGCAAATGCCCGAAGCTATTCGCTAAATAGCAAGGGGGTAGGAGAAGAATCTCCTACCCCCTGCTTGCGTTTATGCGCAGCTTGCAGGCCGGCGCTGCGCTGCCAGCCATACCGCCACACCCGATGAGCACTAGCCTTTTTTGGTCTTTCTAACGGCGAAGGGCATAGTCGCAGCTGGCTGCGGAGAAGCCGGATTATCGCGGTAAGGTGCCCGGTACGTTTTCTTGTTTTTCTTGCCCTTGCGGTCGCTGGCGATGATGGTTACCAGGCCCAGCACTGCGCCGGCAATGGCCAGGCCTTTCACCCAGGGGCTCAGCAGCGGCGGCGGCACGGCGCGCACGCCGCTGGCATCCGCGATGGCGGGGTGGCGCACGTAGCGGCCCATCTTGGGCCGGGCCAGGGTGTCGAACTGCGCCGCTAGCTGCGTCAGCTGCGCGCGCAGCAAGTCGCCGTGCATCGGAATGCCGTGGCCAGTGGCCGCTACTTCTGGGTCGAGGTGCGCCAGCAGCGCCACGGAGTCGCGGGCGGCATCCCAGTCGGGAGTGAAGTAGGCAGGCGGGCCGTGCACTACTTGCTTTTGGGTGAGGGTAGCCCAGCCCGACTCTTCAAACACGGTGGTGAAAGCATCGCCAGCCACTAGCACATTGCCTTGCTCGCGAAAAAACGAAACGTGGCCCGGCGTGTGGCCCGGCGTAGGCAGCCAGCGCCAGCCGGGCAGGCCGGGCACGCTACCATCGGGGGGCAGCGGGTGCACGCGGTCGCCGACATCGTACGGGTGCTTGGGGTAAATAAACGAGAGATACGAGAGCAAGCCCCGGCCCACCGTGGGGTCGGGCGGGGGGTAGGCCGAGCGCCCCGTGAGGTAGGGCAGCTCTAGCGGATGCGCATACACGGCCACGTCGGGCCAAGCTTTGAGCAGTTCTTCCAAGCTGCCAGCGTGGTCGAAGTGCGCGTGCGTCATCAGGATGGCCACGGGCGGATTGGCAGGCCCAAACACTTCGTCGGCGTGCTTTTTAATTTTATGCGCTGAGCCGGGCAGGCCAGTGTCAATCAGCACCCAAGGCCCAAGCGGCTGCTCAGGCACGGCAGCCGCGTAGTAGAGGTTCACAAACACGTCGCGTAGCACGTGCAGGCCCGGCAGCACGGGCATGAAGGCGGGCGTACTGGCCCGCGAGGCATGGTTGGAAAGCATAAGCAGGTAGCGGCCAGCAAACAAATAGGCCACCAAGGCGCACTACCCCCCGTGGGTAGTGCAAGGCCTTAGCATACGGCTAGCGCGGCCCGCGGGCTTAGCCAGGGGCAACTACTGCTTAGGTTAGCAAGTTAGTGGCCCTGCGCTCAGCCGAAAGCTAAAAGCCCCGCTACCAATAAGGTAACGAGGCTTTTAGCTTAGCTTAAAAAATAATTACTGATTCGTACCCGAGGCGCCGCCATTAGCCGGCGTGGCGGTATTGGCGTGCGTGGGCGATGACTTATCGGTCGAGTTCAGGCTGCCATTGGCGGCTTGGGGCGAGGCGCTACTTTTGCCAGCAGGCGCCGAGTTAAGCTGGTCGTCGGTGCTGCCGTTTTTAATATCCGGCGCCGAGCCTTTGCCGATGGGCGTGTGCACGTTCTGCTGGTTGTTCACGCTGTCGCGGTACACGTCATAGCTGCGGTAGCCGGGCGGGTTGCTCCAGTTGTGGGCAAATTGCGTATTCACGCCGGGGGTGTATTTGTAGTCGCAGGCCGTGAGGAGCACGGCCGTGGTGCCCAGCAGCAAGGCCAAGGCAGGGCGAAAAGAAGAGTTCATTCGGTAACAACTAGTTTGATGGTGCAAAGATGCAGCCCGGCGGCGTATGACTTGGACGGCTAACCAACTTTTTTGTTGCCTGGCCCGGCCCGGCACCCGCGCTTTTGCGTTGTACTGGCTGGGCCAACGCCCGCGGCGCGCCTCCTCACTCCCGCTGGCGGGCGGGGGGTAGGGCGCTTAATCAGCGCTTTCTAGCTTTCTCAGTTTTACTACCCTGCCCGCATGTCTGCCTCGCCCAACTCTTCGCCGCTGCGCCGCGCCCTGGGCGCGCTGGCCCGCACGGCGCTGCTGCCGGTGCGCGGGGCCACGCGGCTCTACCAGTCGGGGCGGGCGCACCAGCATTTTTTTCTGCCCGTGCTCAATGGCGCGCTCGGCGACCAGCTGGCCGCCAGCCACGACCCGCGCGCCATCCGGCTCAGCTTTCGGCGCGGGGGCCACGACGTGGCCGTGGCCGACCTGAACCTGACCACGCCGCGCCAGAAAACGGTGGTGTTCGTGCACGGCCTGATGGGTGACGAGCTAATCTGGCAAACCGACCCCGACGACGCGCCCGGCCCGGCCCGGCGCTACGGCTCGCGCCTGGCTGCCGAGGCCGGCGTGCGGGTGCTCTACGTGCGCTACAACACCGGCTTGCACATTTCGGAAAATGGCCGGGCGCTGCACCAGCTGCTGGCCGAGCTGCTCGCCGCCTACCCCCTCGCCCTCGGCGAACTGGTGCTGGTGGGCCACAGCATGGGCGGGCTGGTCATCCGCTCGGCGGGGTATTATGCGAGTCAGGTAGAAACTAAAAGTGATGAATTAAAAATTAAGAGAAAGCGCCAGTCACCCAAAGTAGGAATTGCCGATTCACCGCCTAGGTACGACCAGTTTTTAATTTTTAATTCTGAATTTCCAATTGAAAACTGGTTGGCGCATCTGCGCTCGGTGTTTCTGCTGGGAGTACCCAACGACGGCTCGTACCTAGAGCAGCATGGCCAGGCCGTGGAGCGCTTGCTGGGCCGCATCAACCTCTTGCCGACGCGCTTCTTGAAGGAAGCCATCGCGCGCCGCGCCAACGGTATCAAAGACCTGGGCCAGGCCTTGCTGGTGGACGAAGACTGGCAGCAGCCCGACGACCCCGCCCTGCCGCGCCCGCGCACCGTGGTGCCGCTGCTGCCTGGCGTGCGCTACCATGTGCTGGTGGGCACGTGGCTGCGCGCCAGCCTGCCCCAGGCCGTGCGCGATTATTTTGGCGATGGCTTGGTGGGCGCCGCCAGCGGCCAGGGCCAGCTTTTTGAGGATGAAGCCGCCCTGCCGCCTGGCACCAGCGTGCGCACCGCCCGCTTTGGCCAGCAGCACCACGTTGGGCTGCTGCGCCACCCCGAGGTATATCACTATTTAAGGCAATGGCTATAACCTATGTGGCTGTCTTTCACGTAATACTTACTAACGTACTACTACTTTGCCACCATTATTTCCCCTACCCTCACTTATGAAATCAGTTTTCTACCGCGTCTTACTGCTCACCGGCTGGTTCGCCGGGCTTGGGCTAGCGGCTTCCGCCCAAACCATTACAAACGCTGACTTCGAAAACTGGGCCGTGCGCGGTACAGCTGAGGCCCCAGCCAACTGGCTGACTACCGACGACATATTCGAAGCGTTCGACCCAGGCTTCTTATACAATACCGGTACTGTGACCAAGTCGACTGATGCGCATGGGGGTGCTTTTGCCGCCAAGCTGAGCAACATATCAGTAGCTAGTGGCACTAATGCCGGCGTAGTAGGCGGAGTATTGATACTGGGCACCAAGCTGGGCGGCGAGGCGTCCTACAATCGCTATCCCATTGGCGGTGCACCCTATACCAGCCGTCCTACGCAGGTTCAGTTTTACTATAAGCTAACTATTGCGGCTACCGACACGGCTTTCGCCACGGCAATATTCACGAAGAAGGACCCTAACGGGGGGCTCCCCCTCATTCTGGGTGGTGGCACTATCCTGCTAACGCCTACTACGGGCACCGGCTACGTAGAGGTAACGGCAGATATTCCCTACGGCACCTCTACGGCAACTCCTGACTCGGTGCGTATTCAGTTTAGCACTGGTAATGCTTCAGAATTTATTCGTGACGCCCTCACTGCCGGTACTACGCTCTTCGTCGATGATGTAGCGATGCTTGGCACACCCTTAGCTACCCGGGCTAATGCTACTGTGCAGGAACTACTTACCGTATCGCCTAACCCTGGGCCAGCCGGGCACTTTCAGCTTAATGCGCCTGCCGAGCCGGCGCTGGCTTCGGCACCATATTCCGTCTTTGACCTGACGGGCCGCCTCGTAGCGCAGCAGCCTGCCCTGGCGGTGCCTACCCCCACTCGCGACCTGGACCTGAGCCGCTTAAGTACTGGCGTTTACCTATTGCGGCTCGACTCTAAGCAGGGAACATTGGTGCGGCAGCTTGTGGTGCAGTAGCCCTACTCCCATCGTCTTTATTTATACACAAAGGCCCGGCCGCTACTTGCGGCCGGGCCTTTATTTTGTGGGGGGTAGTGGCCCTACCCCCTTAGTTAGCGCAACCTACCAGGAGCCCTGGTTGTCGCTGCCGCCATCGAAGCCGCCACCGCCGGTATCGCCAGAAGACGTATCGTCGTAAGAGCCACTATCATTCGAGAAGTAGTCGCCGGAATTGTCAGCCGTGTTGTTGTCGGAGAAATAATCGGGGCCGGCGTTGTCGGCAGCCTCGCCCCCGTTGCGTGAGCTGAAGTAGTCGCTGGCTGCATTGGCGGGCGGCACTGTGCCGGCGCCGGTTGCACCAGCCTCGAAGTTGTGCGGGGCGCTGGCACCACTTTCGTGGCCTTCGGCCATGCGGTTGCCGAGGTAGGCACCCGCAGCGGCGGCAGCCCCGGTGGCCAGGATGCCGCCCATACCGCTGCCCAGGCCGCCACCCGAGTTGGGCATTTGCCCGCCATAGTTGCCGGGGCCTTGCGGATAGCCACCGGGGTTATTGCCCATAAAGTTGGGAGCCTGATTGGCATTGCCAGGGCCGTTGCCCATGAAATTAGGTGCTTGGCTGGCGCTAGCCGTGCTATTACGCCGGAACAGCTTCGACACCAGCCAGATGCCGCCACCTATCACCAGCGCACCAATGAGGAGCGAGCCCATACCCAGCCCCGACGATGCTGGCTCAGGAACTGCTGCTGGCGCTACGGGGTCGGCGGCCACGGTGGGGGTAGGGGCCGGCGTTTCGGACGACAGGTTGGAGCTGCTAGCACCCGTGGCGGCGGCCATGCTGCCAGCGGCCGCTACATCCTTAGTAGCGGCAGTGCTGTTTTTGCGCGGGTCGGAGCTGGGGTTAGCGGCCAGCATGAGCGTGCTCAAGCCTTTGCGCAGCCCGGCAAAGTAGTTGCCCTGCTTGAAGGCGGGCGCCATTTCCTGGTTCATCACGCGGCTGGTGAGCTCGGGCGTGATGGCGCTTTGCAGGCCGGAGCCGGCTTCAATGCTCATTTTGTGCTCCTTACCCGATATCAGCACCACAATGCCGTTGTTTTTGCCGCGCTGGCCCACGCCCCAGGCAGTGCCGAGCTGGCGGCCGTAGTCGGCGGCGCTGGCGCCATTGAGCGAGGGCACGGTCACGACAACCACCTGGGTGCCGTTGGCGTCGGCGTAGTGGCGCAGGCCGCTTTCGAGCTTCTTGGCATCGGCAGGGGCCAGCAAGTTGGCTTGGTCGGTTACGAAGGTGAAGGGCACCGGCCGGGGAGGTAAGCCGCTGGCGGCCTGGGCACTAGCGGGGCTACGCAAGCCCAACAGCAGCAAAAAGGCAAAGACAAGAAAACGAGGCATGGTATGACAAGAAAAGTGGTGAGCAGGAAAACGGTTCTAGCTGCCTTTTACGGTCTTGCTCGCTGCGTGGCTGTTTTTGCTGCGTCATTGGCTCACTACGGCCGCCCGATGGCAAGGACACGTGCCCACCGCCGAGCTTTGGTGCGCCCTACCCCCCTGGCCAGGCTAAGGCCAGGATGTGCCTTTTTACCCAGCGGGTTGAACTGGAAAAGCCCACTTAAATACTGTATTATCACTATATTTACAAAATCTCGACTGGTGCATCTTTTATGGCCTGAAGCGAGCTAACCGACTTTTGCAGCGCGCATGAAGACTTTTTTACTCGCTCTACTTTTAGGTTGGGCCGGCCAGGCCAAGGCGCAGTTTACCGACTCGCTGCGGGTTTCGGTGGGCACTACGGCCACGGTTGCTTCGCAGGGCTACCAGCCGCTGTGGGTGGTGGCCAACCGCTACGGCACCCTCACCGACCAGCGGGCCGACCTGGCTACCCACGTCCGGTTTAGCAATGAGCACGTTTTCACGCACGCTACGGCCGTGAGCACGGCGCCGCTGGCCGCACCGCGCCGCGGGTTTTACCTGCAGTACGGGGCCGATGTGTACAACAATAACCACTTCAACAGCTTGTTCTTAGCGGAAGGCTACGTGAAAGTGGGCTACAAAAACCTGCAGCTGCGCGGCGGCCGCTACCGCGAGTTTACGGGCGAGCTGGACCCTACCCTGTCCAGCGGCTCGTTTGGCATCAGCGGCAACGCCCTGCCCATGCCCAAGATAGATTTGGCGGTGGTGGACTACACGCCCGTGCCGTTTACCAAGGGGTTTGTGCAGTTTAAAGGGCAGTTTGCGCACGGCTGGTTTACGGAGGCCAATGGTATCAAGGGCGCCTACCTGCACCAGAAGTCGCTGTACCTCAAGTTTGGGCGCGAGCACCTGAGCGTTTACGGCGGCCTCACGCATTTTGCGCAGTGGGGCGGCACCTTCCCGTCGGGCAAGGCACCGAGCCGCTTCAAGGACTTTCTGCGCATAGTGGCGGGCGCCAGCGGCAACAACGACGACCCCGTGTACCACCAGGGGCCAGTCGATATCGACAATGCCGTGGGCAACCACCTGCTCATTCCTGATTTTGGCGTCATCCTCCGCGGTGACCATGCTACCCTGCGGCTCTACACCCAAACCATTTTTGATAAGGGCGTCGCCGACACGGCCAACCTCAACCAGCGCGACAAGTTGGATGGCCTAAAAATCTTGAGCCGCGACCGGCTGGTGGGCCTGAGCTGGGAGCAGCCCAGCGGCTCTTTTCTGCAGAAAATAGTGCTCGAAGGCATCTATACCAAGTACCAGGGCGGCCCCGTGCAGTACCAGGGCCGCGACAACTACTACAACAACGGCACCTACAGCATGGGCTGGCAGTACCAGAACCAGATTCTGGGTACGCCGCTGTTTATCAACCGGGAGCGCGCCAGCCATTACCAGCTCGACCAGAACAATCTCAGCGGTTGGAGCATCGTGAGCAACCGCGTGGTGGGAGTGCACGTGGGCGTTAAGGGCGCGCTGTCGCCCAAAATAGAGTTTCGGGCGCTGGCCACGTACGTGCAGCACTACGGCAATTACTACGACGATGCCGCCTTTACGCCCACCAAGCGCC
>CALMOO010000561.1 GCA_937871705.1 uncultured Hymenobacter sp. | reverse complement strand
GGTCTACGCGGTGCTTTAGCTGAGAGCCAAGCGGCTGTAGCAGGCGGGCGGTTTCGAGCAGCCCGGCCACGGCACTGGCGTTGTCGTCGGCGCCCGGCGTGTCGCCGCACACGTCGTAGTGCGCGCCCACCACAATGCGGGGCCCATCGAGCGGGCCTAAGCTCAGCATGATATTGCGGTAGTGCCGGCCGTCGGCGCTGAATACTTGCTCGGCTACCCGGCCGCCCGGTAGTTGCTCAAACGCCTGCCTGATGTGGGCGGCCGCTTTAGCGAGCGACTCCAGGTTGCGGTAGTGGCGGGCGGGCTGCAGCGAGGTTAGAAACTGGACGTCCGCGTGCAGGCGTTGTTGGTCGGCGTTCATGGCAGGGGTAGGGCGAGTGGCGGGCGAAGCTGCTGGCGGGCTGGTGCGCGGCGAGCGGCCTTGCCCACAAGCCATTACGCTCAGCAAAGCCGTGAGCAGCAAGCTCAGGCGGCACCACAAGATGTTCATAAAGAGTAAAGGCGCTTAAGCAATTCCGGTATACGGGTGCGACCGCAGTGCCGCCGTCGCCTTAGCCAGCACCAGCCAAAAAAGAGGGGGTAGGCAGTTTCCCTCGCAAGCCAACAAAAAACGCCCAGCGCCGGCCGGGCGTTTTTGTTATTTAAGCCTGCGAAGCGCTTAGTGCTGAACGGTCACCTTGGTAGTGAAGGTGCCCTCGCTGGTTTTGACGCGCACCACGTAGATGCCCGAAGCCAGGGCGCCCGTGCGCAGCTCGGTGCCGCGCTGCTGCATTTGGGCCACGGGCACGGCGGTGGCGGGCACCACCACCCGGCCCAGCAGGTCGAGCATGGTTACTTGCATGGGGGTAGTGCTGCTGAGCTGCGTGCGCACCGTGAGCAGGTCCTGGGCCGGATTGGGGTAGGCTTCGAGCGCGCTGCTGGTTACGACGCTGTTCTTACTGCTCAGCACCAGCGTTTTGGCGGTGGGCGCAATGTCAAACGCTTCCACAACGCCCGTTACTTGCGGCACGCCATTTAGCACCGTGCCTTGCTTGGCGCTGTAGCCCATGCCGCGGCGCGCAAACACGTTCCAGATAAGGTCGGCGTTGGCGGCGCCGTTCGAGAGCGTGTCGGCGCGCAGCAGCGCATCGCGCCCATCCAGAAAGCCGGGGTTGCAGACTTGCAGCTTGCAGCCGTACAGCACCAGCCTGAGCAGCTGGTTGTTGCCGCCCGTGGCTGCGTACATATCGGCGTTGTAGCCGTATTTGTAAATAAACTGCCAGTTCAAATCCCACAGCACCGTAGCCCACACCTCGCCCACGTCGTGGGTTTCGCTATACTTGCCCGTGGCCGTGCCAAGCTGGGCATAGGTATAGGTGTTTTTGGTCATATCGGTGGTATAAGGCTGGTGGCGGAAGCCCGGGCCAGTCGTGATAGACTGCCCATTATCATAAGCACCCACATAGCGCGGCGTGCTGCCAATGTCGCCGGGGTGGGTCGTCATCCAGAGGCCAAAAAAGTCGCTCCAGCCTTCGCCCATCGTCTGGTTGCCAGTGGCATTGGGCAGGCAGCCGGAGTTGGCCGGGCCGCCGGTGAGGCGGATGGTAACGCCGTGGCCATACTCGTGCGACATGACGCCGCTGTCGAACGTGCCATCGAAGTCGGGGCCCGACGAAGTCGAGGCGGTGAGCGTACCGCCCGCCCGCAGGGCGGCCCGTAGCTTAAACCCATCGGCCCCGCTAATAAAAATGGCCGGAATGCGAATGCCAACTGTATCGGTGCCACTAAAAGACACCAAGTTGGGGGTGGCCAGCGAGTCAAATACCACCACGCCGATAGCCCCGTTGGCCTGGGCCAGCTTCACTTTGGTTGCGAAGGCGTTGGTCATCTTCGGCGTTAGCTGCAGCTGAGGGCAGCCACCGCGTTGGATGAAGGCAATGTTGCCGCTCACGGCGGCGGCGTTGGTGTAGGGAGAGGCGCAGCCGTGGTCGCCGCCGTCGGCCGATACGCCATCATTGACCAACACCAGCGTGCCAGTCAGCGGCTTACGAAGCGGGCGAGGACCAAACGACACCGGGGCGAAGTGGTAAGTGCCGGCCACTGAGCTAGGCCCTGCAATAGTCAATAAGCTCAGCGGCAGGTTATCAAACAAATACATCTGCATCCGGCCGCTGCGGCCATCGGCCGGGGCCGAAAAGTTGGCGTTGTTCAGCCCACTGCCATCCTGCGCCTCGGCCTGCACAAAGTCATTGTCTTTGCCCAGCTTAGCCCCAGTGCCATCAGTAGTCAGGTTTTTGTACTGAAAATTGCCCGACACCTCGTCGAAGCCATGCGCCATCATCACATCGTGGAGGATGTTGTTCCAGTAAAATAGATTAGTAATGCCGGCGCTCAGGTTGCCAGGGTCGCGCGAGCCCTTGGTTTGGTCGAAGGGAAAATCAAAATTGAGCGAGCTGCCGCCATCGGGCGAAGAAGTCGACGAGGCCAGGTTGGGGCTGCTACTTCGCGCGTTGCTGTAATCATCGTAGGCCGCCACGTTGTTGCCGCGCGTCAGGTACTTGCCGCTCGACAGCAGCGAGTAGGTATCGGCAAACGTGCCACTCGGCGCCTGCGCCACCTGCCAGCCCAGGGGCGAGTACAGCGGGTTGGCTGAGCTCAGCGGCACCGCCACCCGCGGGCTCACAGCCGGGTTCTCAAACGGCGCCGGAATGACCGTCAGGCTATTAGCTGCATTAGGGCCGCGCACGCCGCGCGCCGCGGTGCCGCTGAAGGCCTGGGCTCGTTGGCGTTTTTTTTGGGCATCCTGCGTGTGCTGCTCAAACGTAGCCGCCTCGTTCACCACGTAGTCGTTCTTATCGACCAAGCGGCCGGTTTGGGCGTCCACGCGGGCGCTCCAGTAGTGCTGCTGGTCGAGCTGGGCAATGCTCACATTCCACACCAGCACCAGCTTGCCATTGAGCTGCTGGTACATAAGGCGCACCGGAATATCCTGCTCCGAAATACCCGCACCGTTAAACGTAATGCCATCGGCCGGGCGCGCGTCCACCACCGTGCGCAAGCCCACGGGGTGGGGTAGGCCCAGCGCCACGGCCGCCGCCGTCACGGCCTGCTCGGCGCTAAGGGTGGGGGTAGGCGCCGCCGCAATGGCCGCCGCATTGGGCACAAACGACTGGGTAGCAAGCACTACCTTGCCCGATGGGTCGGTGTGCACCGCTCCGGTTGCGTTAAAAATAGCCAGCCCATTTACCCGCTGCTGCAAATACGTGTGCGTCAGGCCAGTGCCGGGGTCGGCGTAAGAGTCGGTAACGGCGGGGTTGCTGACATCGGCCGCCGTCAGGCCCTGCATCTTCGCCCTAGTGGCAAAAGCAGCTAAGGCCCGGGCTGGCACCATTTGCTGCTGCGCAGCAGCCAGGCCCGGCACTGCCAACGCCGCGGCCAGGGCCAGCACTCGATAAATCAGCGGCGTAAAAGAAATAACCATAGAAATTAAGTAAGAAGAAAACCGAGGCTGGCTGCTTACTCCAAATATAAGCAGAACTTCTAGTTTTTCTTAGTTAATTTATGCAATCAAGCGGAAGCTATTTCACTCAACGTAAACCGCTTGGCTCCTGGGTAGGAAGCCGTCGCCTTAAGTTGTAAATACGCCCATTTTACTCAGCACATCCCATAGCACTACCCCCGCCGCCACGCTCACATTGAGCGAGTGCTTGGTGCCGAGCTGCGGTATCTCCACGGCCGCCTCGCACAGGGCCAGCACCTCGTCATCGACGCCGAATACCTCGTTGCCGAGCACCAGCGCCAGCGGCCGGCCCGCCACTGGCCGAAACTGCGGTAGCAGCACCGAGCCCGTGGTTTGCTCCACGGCTACCAGCTGGTAGCCAGCGGCTTTCAGCGTTTCGGCGGCGGCTAAGGTGGTTGGCGCGTGCTCCCAGGCTACCGATTCGGTGCTGCCGAGAGCCGTTTTCGTAATTTCGCGGTGCGGCGGCCGGCCCGTAACGCCGCAGAGGTAAATGCGCTCGACGGCAAAGGCGTCGGCGGTGCGAAACACGGCGCCCACGTTGTGCAGACTGCGCACGTTGTCGAGCACCAGCACCACCGGGCTTTTGGGTGTAGCTTTGAAATCGGCCACCGGCAGCCGGTTTAGCTCGGTCATCGTGAGTTTGCGCATGGGGGTAGGGGCGCGAACTTTGTCGTTCGCGAAAAGGGTTTTATCAGAGTTATAGAGGCGTTTGCTACCCGCCTGCCCTTGCGGGTGCTGCGCTCGCAAAGACAAACGATGGTTTTATTTATTGCTTAAATTTCGCGAACCCCAAAGTTCGCGCTTCTGCCTTGTCTACCACTTCCGCGCCCGCCGTCCCTACCCCCAAGTTTGCTATCAAGTCGCTGGGGCCCGACCATATCAAGCCCGACGCGGTGGCCGACACGCCACTCATGCGGCAATATTACCAGCTCAAGCAGCAGCACCCCGGCGCGGTACTCTTGTTTCGGGTGGGCGACTTCTACGAAACCTTCGGCGAAGACGCCGTGACGGCGGCTCGCATCCTCGACATCACGCTCACCAAGCGTGGCGCCGGCACCGTGAGCGAAGTAGCGCTGGCCGGCTTCCCACACCACGCCCTTGATACCTACCTGCCCAAGCTGGTGCGCGCCGGCCAGCGCGTGGCCATCTGCGACCAGCTCGAAGACCCCAAGCAAGCCAAAGGCTTAGTGAAGAGAGGCATAACCGAATTGGTGACGCCCGGCGTGAGCCTGCACGACAACACCCTGGAGCGCCGCCAAAACAACTACCTTGCCGCCGTGCACTTTGGCAAAACCGAAGGTGGCATCTCGTTTCTCGACATTAGCACCGGCGAGTTTCTGGTGGCGCAGGGCACGATTGACTACTTGGGCAAGCTGCTGCAAAACTTCCGTCCGGCCGAGGTGCTCTTTTGCAAGCGCAACCGCAGCGACTTTGAAGGCAATTTCGGCCCCGATTTCTGCACCTACGCGCTTGATGAGTGGGTATTTGGCCAGGATTACGCCCACGATACGCTGACCCGGCACTTCCGCACCACCTCGCTCAAGGGTTTCGGCGTGGAGGCCATTAAAGAGGGGGTAGTAGCCGCGGGCTGCATCCTGCACTACCTGGCCGAAACCAAACACACCGATATTCAGCACGTGGCCAGCCTGGGCCGGCTCGAAGAAGACAAGTACGTGTGGCTCGACCGCTTCACGGTGCGCAACTTAGAGCTGGTGCAGGCCCAGCACCCCGGCGGCGTGCCGCTGATTGACATCTTAGACCAAACCCTGACGCCCATGGGCGCCCGCCTGCTGCGCAAATGGGTGGTGCTGCCGCTCAAGGAAGTGAGCCAGATTCAGCGGCGCCTCGACACGGTGGCTGCCCTCGTGGCCAATCCCGAATTGCTGGAAGAGGTGCAAAGCCACCTGCGCCCCATCAATGATTTAGAGCGCCTCATCTCGAAAGTAGCCGTGCGCCGCGTCAATCCGCGCGAGCTGCTGCAGCTCGCGCGAGCGCTCGAAAGCATTGCGCCGCTGCGCGAAAAGCTGGCTGCTTCGGGCGTCAAAGCCCTCGAAAAGCTGGCCGACCAGCTCAATGCCTGCGCCTCGCTACGCACCGAAATTCAAGCTAAAATTCGGCCCGATGCGCCGCTGCTCACCAACCAAGGCCACGTCATTCAGGATGGCGTCGATGCCGAGCTGGACGAGCTGCGCGGCCTGGCGTTTTCAGGCAAAGACTTTTTGCTCAAAATGCAGCAGCGCGAGCAAGCCGCTACCGGCATTTCGTCGTTAAAAGTTGCTTATAATAAAGTGTTTGGTTATTACCTCGAAGTAAGCAACGCGCACAAAAATAAGGTGCCCGCCGAGTGGATTCGCAAGCAAACCTTGGTGAACGCCGAGCGCTACGTGACCGAGGAGCTGAAGACCTACGAGGAGAAAATCCTCAACGCTGAGGAGCAGTTATTCGTCATCGAAAGCCGCATTTACCAGGAAGTAGTGTTGGCGGCGCTCGACTTCGTGAGCCAGATTCAGCAAAATGCCCGCGCCATTGGCGTGCTCGACTGCCTGGGCTCGTTTGCGGCCACGGCGCGGCAGTACAACTATGCGCGGCCCACTGTCAACGACGGCCCTACCCTCGATATCAAGGGTGGCCGCCACCCAGTGATTGAGCGCCAGCTGCCGCCCGGCGAAAGCTACATCCCCAACGACCTCTGCCTGAGCCAGGACGACCAGCAGATTGTGGTCATCACCGGCCCAAACATGGCCGGCAAGTCGGCCTTGCTGCGCCAGACGGCGCTCATCGTGCTGCTGGCCCAAATCGGCTCCTTCGTGCCCGCCGATGAGGCTACGATTGGCATTATCGACAAGATTTTTACCCGCGTGGGCGCCTCCGACAACCTCAGCAAGGGCGAAAGCACTTTCATGGTGGAGATGACCGAAACGGCGTCTATCCTGAATAATCTCTCGGATAGAAGCCTGGTTTTGATGGATGAAATTGGGCGCGGCACCAGCACCTACGACGGCATCAGCATTGCCTGGGCCATTGTGGAGCACTTGCACAACTTTCCCAAGGCCAAGGCTAAAACGTTGTTTGCCACTCACTACCACGAGCTAAACCAGCTGGCCGACGACTGCCCGCGGGTGCGCAACTACCACGTGGCCGTGCAGGAAGCCGACGGCCGGGTGCTGTTCCTGCGCAAGCTGCGGCCGGGCGGCTCCGAGCACTCGTTTGGCATTCACGTGGCGCGCATGGCCGGCATGCCGCCCGCCGTGGTGCTGCGCGCCAACGAAATCATGCACCACCTAGAGCAGGAGCGCACCCAAACCGGCCTGCCCGATGCCGTAGACCCCGCTACCCCCACTGAGTTTGACGACGTGCTGGCTGGCCTCGACGACGAAGGGGGGGGTAGGGAAACCGCCAAAGCCACCCCTCGCCCCCGCGCTACCACGGCCATAGCCACGCGCCCCACGCTGCAGCTCAGCATGTTTGAGCCCGGCGACCCGGCCTTGGAGCGCCTGCGCGAGCTGCTGCAAAACCTGGACATTAATACCCTCACGCCCATTGAGGCTTTGCTGAAATTGCAGGAATTGAAGGGGGTAGCGGGCAATAGTTAACGAAAGAACGTCCTGCTCATCTGGCGTTCTTTCGTTAATTATTATTAATCATTATCATTTAACTTCCAGCGTGCCAGCGCCGAGCGCAGGTTGACCACTGTTTGTTATTCCCTCGGCGGTAAACTGAAAAATGCCTAGCGCGTCGGACGTATAAAAAGTTAGTTCGGCATGGCCGCTGGCATCGGTACGCACCGTAGGGTTCCAATAAAGTGTTGACCGGCGCGTATCGGGGCGGGCCAGAGCTGGCGCTCCCGGGCCATAGCGAGGCGCATAGAACTGACGCGGACAATTGAAAGCTGGTAGGCGCAGGCTTAGTACCCCAGGTTCTGATTTATACTTATTTGCAGTGCTGGAATTGCCCTGACGGGTATACACCGCCATAACGCCGCCCCCGCCAAGGCTGCCAAAAATGGCGGCTTGGCCGCCTTTGAGAATTTCAACTCGTTCGACATCATCAGCTGGATAGAAGGCTAAGGCGTCGGCAGTGACTATGACTCCATCAAGGAGAAATAAAGGTGAACTGCCCGCAATCGATGTGATGCCCCTAATCTGTACTTGCATATTAGGCTCGGTGCCCGTGATGGTAACTCCGGCCACTCTACCTTGCAGCGCTTGCAGTACGGTTCTACCCGCCGCCGGTGCGAGTGCATGCATATCAATAATTGTAGCATTGCCCGGCGCGTACATACGGCGAATGTCGGGCGCTACCTGGCGCTGGCCCTGTACCTTCACCGTACTCAACTCGACGGTAGTGGCGAGGCGATACTGCCGTTCTGCCAGTTGTTGGTTCTGGCTGTGCTTAATAGCCGCTGCCAGTTCGGGTGTGGGCGTGCGGGGCAAGGGGGGTAGGGCCTGCTTCGATACGGCGGGTCCGGGGTCGAGGTGAATGAGTAGGTTGCGCTTACCCCTTGCAGAGACTGCCTGGAGAGTAGCGCGGATAGTATCGCAGCCACCTAAGCCATTGATTAGAAATAAACCTTCTTCGTTCGCTTCGGCAGACAGAAACTGTTTAGTGGGTTTGGCTTGTAGGAAGGTAAGGTTGCTCTCAGCCGCAGGCACTCCTTTGGGCTGCGTTACTTGGCCCAGCAGGCTGATGCTACGCTCTAAGCCAAAATCATGCGCTGGTGCTTTCCCGGCTAATACTTGTTCCCACGCAAAGCGGCGCCAGCCTTGGGTTAAGAGCAAGTCATCGAGGTGCTGGCTGGTTTCGGGGGTAGGGTTACTGAAGTAGTAGCCGGGGTTTTCGACATAGCCGGCCAGGTCGGCGGTGAGCAGCAGCCGGGCCGCAATATTGTCGGCCCAAGGATTGGTAGCATTAGCGTCGGCTACAGCCAGCGAAAGCTGGGTAGCTACGGGCCGTCCGGTCGCGTCAGCCACCGCTACTAGCACCCGCACCGGCTTGTGCGGGCCGTAGCTGGGCTGGGCTGGGGTAATAGTAACGTGCAACGG
>CALMOO010000560.1 GCA_937871705.1 uncultured Hymenobacter sp. | reverse complement strand
AGCTCGACCGGTGCCTTAGCGGTACTGAGCAAGAGAGGCTTACCTTGGCTTTTACGCCCACTTTGCAGCCGTTAGCCGGTGGCGGGCGTCAGGGTGTACGGCGCATTACCAACGGTGTTGCTGCCAGGCAGGGGCGCAAACAAAAACGGCTGGCTCTCACAAGGAGAACCAGCCGCTCAGTGCTGTTAGTAAACCGTTAGCCGGTTACTACATAGTGCCCGTCGACGAAGTCGAAGTTTTGGTTTTCTTCTGGTGCTTGCCGCCGTTCATTTTGCTTTTGCCCGACATTTTGGTGCCGGTAGTGCTGGTGCTAGTGCCGTCACCGCTCATGGTCGAGCCGCTGGTCGAAGGCGTTGTCGAGCCGCTTTGCATAGTGCCACTGGTCGAGCCGCTCTGCATAGTGCCGGTGCCGCTAGTGCTGCCGCTTTGCATAGTGCCAGTACCGCTAGTGGTGCCAGTAGTCTGGGCAAAAGCTACGCTGCTCAAACAAAAAGCACAGGCAGCGGTCAGGAACAATTTGGTCGTTTTCATGGGAATAAACTTAAGGTGGGGAATCAGTTGAATTAGCGCTGCACAGATAAGCAGCGCAATTGACTATACGGGCTCTTAGCGCAACAGTTACGACATTGATGAATTTTTACTAAAAAACTAATGCCTTGTCTGCGGGCCCTACTCGGTACTGGGCCTTAATAAAGGCACAAAGGCTGGCAGCTCCTGAGCCGCCAGCCTTTGTAATCTAACTAATTTACTGTTAATAGTTTGGACCTATTTGTTTGTGGTCTGGGTGGTGCGGGTGCCGGTGCGGCGCGTCGAGCGCGTACCTGGCGTAGTAATTTGGTTGGTGGGGCTGTTCAGGCTACCGGGGGTAGTAGCAGGGCTCAGCGTGCCACCGTTGAGCGTGCCGCCATTAAGCGTGCCAGTGGTTGTGCCCACAGGCGTAGTAGTATTGATGCTACCTGGCACCGTACCAACAGTACCGGTTCCGGCAGCCCCGGTGCCGTATGCACCAGTTCCTATTGTGGCACCGCCAGTCGTGGCGGCAGGGGTTACACCCGCGCCCGGAGCCGTGCCGGGAGGCGTTACGCTACCAGCGGCGGCAGGAGTGCCGGCAGCACCCGGCGTTATAGTTTGGGCAAAAGCAGTCGTGCTAAGGCTTAATCCAAGCAGGGCAGCGCCCATAATTTGCATCGTTTTCATAATAGCTAGAGGGTATACGTGAGTGAATGAGCCGGGAACAACATCCCTGCGGCTCTACCTCTTTTACGCAAGATGCTTGGGCAAAGACTAGCTTTTGCTGGCCAAACACGCCATACTACGCCGAACAGCCTCGACTGATTCTTTAATAAATTCTTCGAATACAAGTACTTATTGACACACACCAGAATTTGATAAAATTTTGGCATTCGCGCAGCCCAAACCGGCAGCCGGCGGTTAACAGCCCGATGGTGCCGTGCCTCATACCCCTACCCCCTCGCTGAGCGGGTACCCGGCCCAGGCCTGATGGCGGGCGGCCAGCTCTGGGGAGTGAACCGGCAAACCGCTCCCTAAATCGACTGCTGCAAAGTAGCCAGCTGCAACGACGACTCGCGCACGAAGAGCTCGGGCTGTAGCACCACTTGGCGCTGGGCAAAGGGGGTAGCGGGGGTGGCGGTCAGCTCCAGAAAAAGCCGCACGGCGGCATGGCCCATTTCGTCGCAGCGCTGGTCCACGGAGGTTAGCTGCGGCTCGGTGATGGCCGTGAAGCCTTCGTTGCTGAAACCAGCCAGGGCTACATCGTGCGGCACCCGGATGCCCTGCCCCTTCACTACTTGCAGGGCGCCCAGGATGGCCGAGTCGCCGGCAGCGAAGATGGCATCGATGGGGTTGGGCAGCATCAGCAGCTTGCGCGCGGCAGCGGCGCCTTCTTCCTGCGACATGTCGGAGTAGATAATAAGCTCCTCATCGACCGGGATGCCGAAGGCGGCCAGCGCATCGAGGTAGCCCTGCTTGCGGTGCTTATAAATATTGAGGTGCTGCGGCCCGGCCAAATGCGCGATGCGGCGGCAGCCCTGCTCCAGCAGGTGCCGGGTAGCCTGCAAGCCTCCCTCCTGGTCGTTGAGAACCACCGAATTTACTTGCTCGGTAGGCGGGATGCGGTCGAAAAACACCAGCGGAATTCCGCGGCTGCGCACCTTGTCGAAGTGGTGAAAGTCCTGGGTATTACGTGCCACCGATACCAGCACGCCGGCTACTTGCGCATTGAGCAGGGTTTCGACGTTGCGGCGCTCCAGCAGCACGTCTTCGTGCGACTGGCACACAATAACGCTGAACCCGGCCTTGCTGGCCGCCTGCTCAATGCCTTGAATAACCGATGGAAAGAACTTGCCCTCGATGTAGGGCACTACCACGCCCAGCAGCCGGCTCTGACCTTTGCGCAGGGCCGCCGCCAGGTGGTTGGGCTGGTAGTTGAGCTTTTTGGCTAGCTTGAGCACGCGCTGCTTAGTAACAGCCCCAATGCTGTGGTGGTCGCTCAAAGCCCGCGAAACCGTGGTCATCGACACACCTAGCTCGCGCGCCAGGTCGGCCATCGAAACGGCGGGCGCAGTGGTACTGTCTTGTTTTTTAGTAGGGCCCATGCTTGTACTGTTGGCCAGCCAGGGGTAGAAAGTGGCTGGCATAGCTGCAAAATTGATATAACTGAGCCGAAGTTATCCTCTAAAGCCGTCGAGCAATCTTTTTGCGACAACCTAGCCGGGTAACGTCTGCGCAGACTAGCGACTTAAAACCAATTTTCTGCACGGCTTATTTCCAGCTCACGAGCTGTTAAAGCCTTTAAGCAGCCCAAAACGAACGATACTGCGCTTTAGCTGATTTCACAAACCAATAGTAGTGAAGTAGGTGTTATTACACAAACGTTTGTGCAAAGTAGTTAAAAGTCAAGGTGCTTTCCTTTTTTATTCTATTGCATTGTTACCACTTTACTTATAAAGCAAGTTTTCAAAAGCAAGTGCGCACGTAAATATGCAAAAAAATACCGTACTTAGCCCATCTTTACACAATCGTTAATGTAACACGTAGCCGAACGTATGAGAAAACTGCTTTGTGCTGCGCTATTGCTCGGGAGCCTGGGGGCAAAAGCGCAAACCTCTTCGCCAGCGCCGCCGGCCGTACCATCGGCTATTCCCATCCACGACCCAGTGCTGACGCGCCAGAATGG
Source organism: uncultured Hymenobacter sp. (assembly GCA_937871705.1). Lineage (GTDB taxonomy): Bacteria > Bacteroidota > Bacteroidia > Cytophagales > Hymenobacteraceae > Hymenobacter. Next base: position 446 of record CALMOO010000560.1, on the reverse strand, counting down.
TACGTACTACTTGTTTGGCACCGGCATGGGCATCACGGTGTGGTCGTCGAAAGACCGGCAAACCTGGTCGGCCGAAAAGCCCGTGTTCGCTACCCCCCCGGCCTGGGCCACTAAGGCGGTGCCGGGCTTTAAAGGGCACATCTGGGCGCCCGATATTTCGTTTGCCAACGGGCAGTACAGCTTGTTTTACTCGGTTTCTACGTTTGGTAAAAACGGCTCGGCCATCGGGCTGGCCACTAACAAGACGCTCGACCCGAAGTCGCCCGATTTTAAGTGGGTCGACCACGGCCGAGTAATGCAGTCGGTGCCAGGCCGCGACATGTGGAACGCCATCGACCCCAACCTGGTGCGCGACGAGAAGGGCACGCCCTGGCTCACGTTTGGCTCGTTCTGGAACGGCATCAAGCTGGTGCAGCTGCGCCCCGACCTCACGGCGCCCGCCGAGC
>CALMOO010000559.1:730-1911 GCA_937871705.1 uncultured Hymenobacter sp. | reverse complement strand
GGCCCAGAAGCTCGTCGTCGGGATGCGCTACTACGACCAAGATGCGTTGATTATCAATGCTAAAGCAACTCATCCGGCGTAAATAGCAGGTGGCGATATTCCTCGGGCAGCACCGAGGCAAAGGGTTTGCCCGTGTAGAACTTAATGCCGCGGCGACGCAAATAATCGCGGAAATCCTCTTCGGTGCGGGTGAAAGTGCCGCTGGCTTTCATCGTATTTAAGTCAAACACGACGCCGTTGCAGGTAATAGTGTGGTTGCCTTCGTTATAGATGGGCTTGGCTGTCAGGTTCTTGTAAGCGGCTATCTCGGCGTATTCGGCTAGTACCTGGCGCACCAGCTGGGTGTTGCGCGTAGCATCCTTGCTGGGGTAGGCGTGCTCCTTCAGCACTTTTACCGGGATGCCCCCGCCCAGGCAGCCATCGGGTAAGTCTTTGTTAATAAGCGAGTTGGTGCCTACCACGACGTTGTTGCCAATGCGCCGGTTGGGCAGCACCGTGGTGCGCGCGGGCAGCCACACGTGGTGCCCAATGTATACCGGCCCAAAGTCGGCCGGAAAGCCCTCCAGGATGGGCAAAAACGAGCCGTGCGTCCAGATAGCCACGTCCTCGCCGATGCCCACGTACTCGCCAATATCAATGCCGTGGTTGGTATTGAGCGTAATGCGGGCGCAAATCATGGAGTACGAGCCCACCGTGAGGTGCGCGTCGGGGCTGAACTTGCCACCGTGCCCCACCGTCACGTGCGAGTCCCAGAACACGTACTCGCCGAGCTTAATTGTGCGGGCTGTCAACGTATTATGGTTGCCAATCGACGTCAGCGCGCCGATTTCGAGGCGCTGACCTACTAAAAAGCTATTGTGCGACCCGATGGTGACGTCATCGCCGATAATGCAGGTCGTAGCCCGAATAGTAGTATTAGGCCCAACGTGCACGTTATGACCAAGTTTGAGGGTCTCGGCAATGATGTAGCTGCCGTTTTCAAAGCGGTGCGTTTGCATGTTTTCAAGTGGGAAGGTTAAGCGGTAAAGGAAGGGCGTGGGGCGTCTGTCATTGCTTCGTAGGCTCGCAATGACAGGCAGTTTTCACATCATTTCCCAAGTTAATGCCGTGCCACGTCGCAGCGCCTGCCGGGCCGGGCGGCCCAGCACTTGCGGCAATAAATGGGGGGGTAGGCCGTAGCC
>CALMOO010000559.1:0-720 GCA_937871705.1 uncultured Hymenobacter sp. | reverse complement strand
CACCCGCCGCCACGTCCTGCACCACATAAATAGAGCGCCGGAAGGCTAGCGACTTGCGCTCGGCGGCCGTGGGGCCGTAGTACACGGTGCCGAGCGCCTGCTGCGCCTGGCGGCACTCCTGCACGAGGCGGGCCATCTCGTCAGGCTCCAGCGAGAAGGAGGCGTCGGGGCCGCCGTCGGCCCGGCTCAGCGTCAGGTGCTTTTCGATGACGGTGGCGCCGAGCACGGTAGCAGCCACGCCTACCCCTGTGCCCAGCGTGTGGTCGGACAGACCAATCTGGCAATCAAAGAGTTCGCGCAGGTGTGGAATGGTGCGCAGGTTGGTGTTGTGCGGATCGGCGGGGTAGGTGCTGGTGCACTTGAGCAACACCAGCTGCTCATTGCCCTCGGCGCGCACAATGCGCACCATGCGCTCTAAATCGGCCAAATCGGCCATGCCAGTGGAGATGATAATGGGCTTGCCCGTTTGGGCGGCGCGCCGAATCAGCTCGGGCCAGTTGTTCTCAAACGAGGCGATTTTGTAGGCCGGGCAGCCCACGCTTTCCAAAAACTCGATGGCCTCGATGCCAAATGGCGAACTGAAGCCCACCATGCCGCGCTCCTGGGCACGGGCAAAGATGGCGGCATGCCACTCAAAAGGCGTGAAGTTGGTGGTATACAGCTCGTAGAGCGACTGGCCTTCCCAATCCTGGTTGGCCCCGCGCACTACAAAGTCGGGCT
>CALMOO010000558.1:5287-5527 GCA_937871705.1 uncultured Hymenobacter sp. | reverse complement strand
GGGGCGGGGGTAGGCTTCGTGGTTTGTGCCCCGGCGGGCAGCAAATGCAGAAAACTAGTGAACAGGGCGGCGGCAAAAAGTCGCTTCATAAAGGTCAGGCAGAGGCAGGCGCGTCAAGTAGCGCATCCGACCAACGTGTCGGACGCCCTACAATTTTGTAAAAATAGCCGAAATCCAATTACGAAGTTCGCGATGACGCTCGTATTTCAAGCCGTTGCGCGTTGCCTCGGCTGTGATTTT
>CALMOO010000558.1:4761-5262 GCA_937871705.1 uncultured Hymenobacter sp. | reverse complement strand
CCGCTGAACAAAATTGGTTTCCCACTCGGCAGTAGCGCAGCGTAGGCGTGCATATCTTCCAGCAAAACGTTGCGGTTGATGTTAGCCAGAATCAGGTCGAACGGCGCTTCGCCGGCCAGCACTTCCACGCCGCCCAGGCGGCACTCAATGGTGCGGCAATGATTTTCCTGCGCGTTGTCGCGGGCATTTTCTACCGTCCAGGGCTCCACATCTACGGCCAAAACCTGGCGGGCGCCCAGCATCTCAGCCATGATGGCCAGAATGCCCGTGCCGCAGCCCATATCCAGCACACGCTTGCCCCGATGGTCAGTATCTAATTGATTTTCAATCATCAAAGCTGTCGTTTCATGGTGCCCCGTACCAAACGACATGCGAGGCATTATCTCCAAATCGTAGTCTACGCCCTCGGGCTTGGGGTGAAATGGGGCCCGCACCGACACCCGGTTGGCAATGATAAGCGGCTGAAAATTCTTCTCCCACTCGGCGTTCCAGTTCTGCCGG
>CALMOO010000558.1:2012-4751 GCA_937871705.1 uncultured Hymenobacter sp. | reverse complement strand
ATAACCCGGTCGGAGTACGTCAGCTCGCCCAAGCCCAGGTAGCGGCTCATGATTTCGGCCACGGCATCAGGGTTATATACCTCTTCGCTGGTATAGGCACAAAAGCCTTCGTCGTTGTCCTCAAATGTGTCAAAACCTACTTCGCCCAACTCAGCCACTAGTATATCGGCCAGCTCTCGCGGCGCTTGCACCCGCAGTTCGATGTAATCCATAATTAATTTTAAAAATAGGAATTATCCAAATAAAAATTCCTACTGATTGGCTTTGCATCCCGCGAAGGAGCGCACTTTGATGTAGTGAATCGAGAACTCGGCCAGGTTGCGGTCGGTCGTCACGAAGAGATTATAGTCGGCAAACTCACGGTTGTCGGCCGGATACCACAGGCCGGCTTTATCGGCAAAGAGCTTGTTGCTTTCCTGAAATACCAGCACGTCGGCAAAGGCTTCCTCCGGCTCCACGTACACGGTGGCAAAGCAGCGGCTGCGTCGGTTAGGGTCGGTTTCGAGGTAGATGGAGCCGTAAATTTTGCAGGGGTCAACGTCGGTTGGAGCAACTGCTTTGGCTGGACTCAGGGCCAGTAGCGCTGTGAGCAGGAAAGAGAAGAACATGGGCAGAAAGAGCGTATAGTCGCCAGTAAACTACGGTTTGACAAAATACGTGCTAGGCCCGGCGCTTTAGTAATTCACCCCAGCCCTACCCCTCCGCTTTGGAGAAGGCCAGGACTGGGGTGAACCACAAGGCTTTCTTTAGAAGGACTTTATAATCTCCACGAAGTCGCGCGACTTCAGTGAGGCGCCTCCGATGAGGCCGCCATCTACATCGGGCTGGCCAAACAGCTCGCGCGCATTCTGTGCGTTGGCCGAGCCGCCGTAGAGAATGGAGGTATTAGCCGCCGCTTGGGCGTCGTAGGCGCCGGCTATCTGCTCCCGGATGAAGGCGTGCACTTCCTGGGCCTGCTGGCTACTGGCCGTTTTGCCGGTACCGATGGCCCAGATGGGCTCGTACGCGATTACTACCTTTTCAAACTCCTCGTTGCTGAGGTGAAACAAGCCGTCTTTCAGCTGCTTCCCAATGAAGGCAAAAGTTTCGTCGGCCTCGCGGGTTTCGAGGCTTTCGCCCACGCAGAAAATGGGCCGCAGCCCGGCCGCCAGCGCAGTTTTGAGCTTCTGGCTCAGCAGCTCATCGTCTTCGCGAAAATGCTGGCGGCGCTCCGAATGGCCCAGGATAACATACTGGCAACCTACCGAATGCAGCATCTTGGCTGAGACTTCACCGGTGTAGGCGCCGCTTTCTTTTTGGTGAAAATTTTGGGCGCCCAGGGCTGGGTTGCCACTGTCGCCAATGAGGTGGCCTACTGCGGACAGCAGCGGGAAGGGTGGACAAATAACCACCTGCGGCGCGGCGGGGCTGAGCAGCTCGTCGTGCAGCATGTGCACGATTTCGGAAGTCAGGGCCTGCGCTTCGGGCAGGGTGAGGTTCATTTTCCAGTTGCCGGCAACAAATTTCTGACGCATTGCGAAGAACGAATTAAGTAAGTGAGGAGCGGGCAAAAGTACGGGCAGCAGCCCGGCTAAGCTGCGGCGCGCTGCCGATTAGGCTCCTACCCCACCGCCGCCAGCCTAGCCGGCTCAGCGCGCTGCATGGCCGCCAGCCCCGCTCCTACCAGCAGCGCCGTAGCTGCCCCCAGCGCGGTGGTAGCCAGTCCTGGGGCCGTGCCACGCTCTGCTACCCAAGTACCTACCAGGCCCCAGGCTATGGGCAGGGGTAGCAGCGCATCGCGGCTGCGCCAGGCCAGCGCAATGCCCAAGCCCGCCGCCACTACTACCAAGCCGTAGCTCCCCACCAAGCTCGCCTCAGCCGACCATTGAACCCCGGCCGCATCGCGCAAGCCAAAAATCACGTTCAGCACCGTCGCCAGCATTATCCAGCCCAGATATAAGCTTAGAAACCAGGTAGGCCAAGCCGGCGCCGTGCCCGCCAGCACCAGCCGCCGCGCCCGGCCATACGCCACGGCCAGGAGCACCAATAGGAGCAGCATCATGACCAGGCTTGGGCCGATGAGCTCATAGCTAAAAACCAGCGTCCAGGCCGTGGTAGCTAGCACGGCCAGTGTTAAAACTGGCGTGAGGCGACTGGGCAGGCCCGAAGGCTCGGCTGCTTGCCGCAGCTGCCAACCTGTATAAACAACCAAACCGCTGAAAATCACGCCCCAAATGCTAAACGCATAGCCTGCCGGCGTGAGCAGCGTTGGGTGCCGCACCGACATGGCGCCGTTGCTCATAGCGCCCGCAGGCGGATGAGCATTGTATAAATAGTTGACGTACAAGCAGCCAGCTACGGCCAGCGGCAGCAGCCACCGCCAAAAGCGCGATGGGGAAGAAGCAGTTTCCATGCCTTCGCATACGCAAAAGAAAAGCGCGTGTCTGTTGCCAGCCACGCGCTTCCTTTACCTGCGCCGTTGTGTGGGGGGTAGGAACGTAGAACGTAAGCCCCTACCCCCTACTCTGGGGCTAACTTAAACAAACAGCCCTTCTACCGAGAGATAGCGCTCGCCAGTGTCGTAGCAGAACGTCAGCACTTTGCCACCCTGCGGCACATCGGCCAGCTTCTTGGCCACGGCCGCCAGCGAGGCGCCCGACGAGATGCCGCACAAGATGCCTTCTTCCTTGGCAACCCGGCGCGTCATCTCAAACGACTCGTCGCGGCTCACCTGAATGACGCCGTCCAGCACCTCGCGGT
>CALMOO010000558.1:1422-2002 GCA_937871705.1 uncultured Hymenobacter sp. | reverse complement strand
AATAAAACCCGCGCCTATGCCTTGAATCGGATGCGGCCCCGGCGCCCCGCCGCTAATAACCGGCGATAGCTCGGGCTCCACGGCGAAGGTTTTCATGTTGGGGAAGAGCGGCTTGAGCACTTCCGTCACGCCCGTGATGTGGCCGCCCGTGCCCACCCCCGTAATGTGCATGTCGAAACCGCCCTCGGGCGCGTCGCGCAGAATCTCCTGAGCCGTTGTCTCGACGTGAATTTTAATATTGGCTGCGTTGGAGAACTGCATGGGTATCCAGGCGCCGGGCGTGTTGGCGGCCATTTCCTGCGCTTTGGCAATGGCACCTTTCATACCCTGCTCGCGGGGCGTCAGCTCCAGGTTGGCACCGTAGGCCGACATCAGGCGGCGGCGCTCAATGCTCATGCTTTCGGGCATTACGAGCGTGAGCTTGTAGCCTTTCACAGCCGCTACCAGGGCCAGCCCTACCCCCGTATTTCCCGAAGTTGGCTCTATGATGTGGCTGTCTTTGGTGAGAATACCGTCTTTTTCGGCTTGCTCAATCATCGACAGTGCAATCCGGTCTTTGATGGAGCCGCCTGGGTTCTGG
>CALMOO010000558.1:0-1412 GCA_937871705.1 uncultured Hymenobacter sp. | reverse complement strand
AGCTTCACCCACACTTCTACGTCGGGCCGCTCGGCGGCAAAGAGCTTGTTGAGTTTTACTAGCGGCGTGTTGCCGATGACGTCGAGGATGGAATTGGCTTTCATGGATGAATGGTCAGTCTGAGCTTGCGAAGAATCTTTTCACGTCTGCGCCGCATAAATTAAGGAAAGTTCTGACGAAAGCAGCCGTGATAAGATGCTTCCTTCGTCAGCATGACAACTATCAAATAGAGAACATCAGCTCGCCGGCGGGGTCGTCTTGCCGGGCCATGTGCAGCTGGGCCCGGTGGTACACCCTGGAGTGCGAGGGCACGCTCTCCGTCAGCCACACGTTGCCGCCAATAATGCTGTGCGTGCCAATGACCGTGCTACCCCCCAAAATGGTAGCGTTGGCATAAATGATAACGTGGTCTTCAATGGTGGGGTGGCGCTTGAGGCTCTGCAGCGCTTTGGTCACGCTCAGCGCCCCTAGCGTAACACCTTGATATATCTGCACATGCGCGCCAATTTGCGCCGTTTCGCCAATAACGATGCCCGTGCCGTGGTCGATGCAGAACGACGTGCCAATGCGCGCCCCCGGATGAATGTCGATGCCAGTTTCGCGGTGAGCATACTCGCTCAGCAAGCGAGGCAAGCGGGGCACCCCACGCACATGCAGCGCATGGGCTAGGCGGTGCAGCGCAGTAGCATAAAATCCAGGGTAGGAGCTAATTATCTCGGCCAGGCCCTGCGCGGCCGGGTCGGCGGCCAGGGTAGCCGTGGCATCGCGCAAGAGGGCACTACGCAGCGCGGGCAACTGGTCAAATAAGGTAGCGGCCAGCTTGGCCGGAGGTGCCGGCAGCTCCGGTACCAACGAGAGCAAACTACTGAGTTCGGCCTGCAATTGGTAGAGCGTGGCCACAATAGCATCGGTGCTGGTAAGCGGCCGAATGGCTCGCTCCGGAAATAAAACCGCCAGCACCTGCTCGGCTAGCGCACAAAAAGCCGGACCGGGTAGGATATTAGGCACAGCCGCATGGGCCTGCGCCAATTGCTCAGCGAAACGTTCGGCGACAGCGGTGGACACGGCAGAATCATGAAAAAACTGAAATATGGAAGCAATATAGGATAACGCTTCCCTCCTATCGGTCTTCAACCAAGCAGCCGGCCGAAGGTTTGGGCGCACTCATTCACAACCGCCACACTTGTCCTTGCGTTAGCAGTCGCTGTAGCCAAACGGTGTGGTATTCCATTTCTTACTCAGCTTTTAATCGGCTCCAAAACGCGGCGTACCCCGCCATTATTTACGCTTTATGTCAACCAACACCTTCTCCCCTGCTACTCTCGGCGCCGATGGCGAAAAACACTTGGCTGCCGGCCAGCACGTAGCCCTTCGCCTTTGGGAAAACGAACAGCCCGGCGACCCGAAACCGC
>CALMOO010000557.1 GCA_937871705.1 uncultured Hymenobacter sp. | reverse complement strand
CCGCCAAGGATGCCGCCGATGCCGTGCGCCTCGCCAACGATTCGCGTTTCGGGCTGGGTGCCTCCATCTGGACCCAAGACCTGGCGCGCGGCGAAGCGCTGGCGCGGCAGGTCGAGAGCGGCGCGGTATTCGTGAATGGGATAGTGAAATCGATGAACGAACTGCCCTTTGGCGGCGTGAAGAAATCGGGCTACGGGCGCGAGCTTTCGTACCTGGGCATTCGGGAGTTTGTCAACCATAAGTCGCTTTGGATTGGCAAAGAGCAGGTGCTGGACGCGAAAACGGAGTAGCAGCCCGCCGCAAGCCGGAACGTGAGGCTAAGTGCATAATGAAATCTACCTATATTCATTAGTACTTTAGCTTTAGGCCCTACTCCGCACGCCTTCAATGGAACCCACTCCGCACAAGCTGCCCGTTCGTTTCTACGAGATTGATTTATTGCGTTTTCTGGCCGCGCTGAGCGTTGTTTTCTATCACTATACGTACCGCGGTGCCGCCCGCGACAATCTTAGTCCCGTTCAATTCTGGAGGCTGGGCCAGGTTTCTAGGTATGGCTTGCTGGGGGTAGAGCTGTTCTTTCTCATCAGCGGCTACGTGATTTTGCTTAGCGCGCAGGGCAAAACGGTGCGGCAGTTTCTTATTTCGCGCGTCACGCGCCTCTACCCAGCCTTTTGGGTGGCCTGCACGCTCACGTTTGCCGCAGAGCGCATTTGGGGCCCGGCAGGGGCGGGAGAAAGGCTGCCCATTCAGCTGCACGCAACCCTGGAGCAGTACCCCTACAACATGACGATGCTGGTCGAGTTTTTCGGCAAAATCATGCTCGATGGCTCGTACTGGTCGCTGACGGTAGAAATCACGTTCTATTTTCTCGTTTCGCTGCTCATCGCCTACCGGCTGATGCGCCACGTAGACTGGTTTTTGGCGGGGTGGCTCCTGTACGTGGCCATTGCCGGGGCCGTGCCGGAGGTTACCCCGTTTTCGCAGCTGTTTTTTCCGCGGTATGCACCGTATTTCGCGGCCGGCATGCTGTTTTATTTGCTTCAGCAGCCCCAGGGGCGCACTTGGCGGCGCTACGGGCTGCTGCTGGCCGCGTACGTATTGGCGCTGCAAGCCGGCGTGACGCAGGCCCGGGAAATGTCGGGATTCTACCAGGATACCATTGCGCGCAGCGTAGAGCTGGCTATTATCACAATTTTCTTCGGGCTTTTCTTTCTCATTGCTTTTCGCAAAATCAACCTGAGCCGATTTAGCTGGCTGAGCTGGCTGGGAGCCCTCACCTACCCCCTGTATTTGGTGCACCAACATATTGGCTACCTGTTGTTTCACTACCTGGGGCCTTATGTTAACAAGTACGTGCTGCTCGGGGGGGTAGTAGCCGCCATGCTTGGTATTGCCTACCTCATCCATGTGCTAGCCGAAAAGCCCCTCAGCAAGCCCCTGGGCGCGCAGCTCAATAAGTGGCTGGCGCGGCTAGACCACCAGCCGGCGCAACCGCAGACCCAGCCAGCTCCGGCGCTGCGCGGCAGCCCCGCGCTAGAGCCCCAGCCCTAGCTGCTGCCCTATCCCCTCCGCCGCACCTTCGAGGCCCGCAAGCGCCACGCCTAGCAGCCGCACGCCTTGCACTGGCGGCAGCAGCGGGGCCAGCAACTCGTGGCTAACCTGGGTGAGCTGCGCCAGAGTGCGCACGGGCAGCAGGCTGGTGCGGCTGCGGGTGAGCTGGCGAAAGTCGTCGTACTTAAGCTTGAGCGTGACGGAGCGGCCTACCACGCCCAGGCGCTCGGCACTCGCCCATACGCTGGTGATGAGGGGGGTAAGGCTGTCATAGAACTCGGCAGGCTCAGTCAGGCTTTGAGCGAAGGTGGTTTCGGAGCCGATGGACTTGCGCACGCGGTCGGGCACCACGGGGCGGTGGTCCTCGGCGCGGGCAATGGCGTAGTAGTAGCCGCCGGCCTTGCCAAAATGCTGCCGCAGAAAGGCTTCGGGCTGCTGGCGCAAGTCGTGGCCGGTGAAGATGCCCAGCGCATTGAGCCGCGCCGCCGTGGCCGGCCCGATGCCGTGGAACTGCCCTACCCCCAGCTTTTCGACAAACGCGGCCCCTTCGTGCGGGCGAATGACAAACTGCCCGTCGGGCTTGCGGTAGTCGGAGGCCAGCTTAGCCAAAAACTTATTATAGGAAATGCCTGCCGAGGCCGTGAGGCCGGTTTCGGCCCGGATGCGCGCCCGCATTTCGCGGGCCCACTGCGTGGCGGTGGCCGTCGGGGGCAGCTGCGCGGTCACGTCGAGGTAAGCTTCATCTAAAGATAAGGGTTCGATGAGCGGCGTGTAGTCGGCCATGATGGCGCGCACCTGCTGCGACACCGCCCGGTACACCTCGAAGCGCGGCTTCACGAACACCAACTCGGGGCACAGACGCCGCGCCGTGGCCGACGGCATGGCCGAGCGCACGCCAAACTGCCGGGCCTCGTAGCTGGCCGCCGCCACCACGCCGCGGCCCAGGGCGCCACCCACGGCCACGGGCCGGCCACGCAGCGCGGGGTCGTCGCGCTGCTCCACGGAGGCGTAGAAGGCATCCATGTCGAGGTGAATAATTTTGCGAACCATCTTTCCTAGC
>CALMOO010000556.1:3661-4693 GCA_937871705.1 uncultured Hymenobacter sp. | reverse complement strand
AACCCTCAAAGAAGTCGCTCGGCTCGGAATAGAGTGAAGCTAGTCGCAACGACAGCTTCTCGTCGGGCGCGCGCTTAATGGCTCGGCGCAAGGCGTTTATCTCGTTCTGGCGCTGGCCTCGGAAGCGGTAGAGTGCCGCCCGGCCTAGTTGGGCCGACCGGTTGAAGCGGTCGAGTACGTCGCCACTTTCGGCGTAGTAGCGCTCGGCCAGCAAGGCCAGGGACAGGTCGTCGGGGCGAGCTTCGCTTTGCTGGCGGGCCAGGTCGCCAAGCTGGTTGTACTGGCCCGCCGCTACCAGGTCGAGCAGCGGCCAAGCATTGCGCACCTGCACCAGCAGCAGCGCGGCCAGCCCCAAAATGTACACCGTGTAAAATGGCAGCCGGCGCGGCTCAAACACCACCCGGTACACTCGCAGGCGCTGCTTGAGAAGCGAACCAAAATTGACCAGCACATATAGGAAAAATGCTGCTCCCAGCCACAGCAGCGCCTGCGCGCTAAAGTCGCGGGCCGCTTCGAGCAAGGGCGTATTCACCGTGGCCAGGGCGTAGCCGAGGGCTCCCGCTGCCACGGCCACCAGCAGCCAGTAGAGCGCCCGCGCCGCCGCGTAGGGCAGCCAGGCGCCGTAGCTGGGCAGGCGCTGGGGTAGGCCCAGGCCGCCAGCCAGCACAGCCGGCACGAGCAGCACCAGCGGGTCGAGGCGCAGCCTAAACAGCAGCTTCACCTCGCCATCATTCCAATAATAAAACGCTAACACGCCCAGGTAAAGCAAGCTGGCCACCACGAACGGCAGCAGGCCAAACCGGTCCTCGGCTCGCTCAGCTTGGGTATTAAACCAGATTAATGCTCGGATATTCTCTACCCCCACCCACAGCACCAGCAGCAGTACCAGCGCCGCGCTGCCCGGCGTGCCATAGGCTGCCAGTTGCAAGACTGTCTCCTGCGGTGAAAAAGTGGTTCGGCTAAAAATCAACGCTACCAACGCCCCAACCAGCCCCCCAAACAGCAGCACTCGCCACCGAATGCCTACCCGCC
>CALMOO010000556.1:0-3651 GCA_937871705.1 uncultured Hymenobacter sp. | reverse complement strand
CCCAAAGGCGTGCAGCCCAAAAGCAGCGCCGCCCAACAAGCGCAGGCTCAAGACCAAGAACCCTTGCCGACTACCTCTGAAAATTCCCAGCGCGTCCACATTCAGCGACATGAGCAGGAAAATGACCGGCAGGGTGCCCGCCAAAAACGCCGGCCGCCGCAGCAGGCTCACTACCGCCAGCCAGCCGGCAAGGCTGGCAGCTAGCAGCCCCAGCCACAGCGCGGCCGCTAATGGCTGCGTGTAGGGCCCGGCAAAATCGTGAGTGAGAGTGGTGAGGTAGCCATTAGCAGGCACCAGCAGGGGCGCCGGCCCCAACCCTACCGAATCTACAATGAGGGGTAGGGTGGCCAGGTGCGGCACCAGCACCAGCGGCAGCGTGGCCGCCTCGCCCGCAAAATAGTAGTACCCAGCCAGCCCCAGGGCCAGTACTGCCAGTAGCAGCGGCAAACCCGCCGAACGGCGCAAGAAAGAGAAATCAGGCAAGCAAAAAGTTGTTAAGCAAATGAACTACAAGCATCTAGAAACGACCGTCGTGCTCATCTGGTATCCCGCAAGGCAGTATCTTGGCCGCATCGCCGAACGAAGCGAATGCCTCTGCCAAGATGCTGCCTTGCAGGACACCAGATGAGCACGACGGTCTTAGTTTTGAAGCTACTCTCTAATCCAGCACCTTGGGCACCCGGAAATAGTCTGAATCCTTGCGTGGAGCGTTGCGCAGGCCGTCCTGGTGGCTAACGGTGTTGCGGGCCTCGTCGTCGCGCAATACGTTGATTTCGTGCGATAAATGCACCAGCGGCTCCACGCCGGCCGTGTCTACCTGCTCCAGTTGCGCCACCCAGTCGAGGATGCCGTTGAGGTCGGTGAGCATTTGGGCTTCGTGGGCGGGGTCAAATTCGAGGCGGGCCAGGTGGGCCAAGCCGCGGATGGTTTCGAGGTCGGTGTTCATAGGTGAAAATAAGAATTACTGTGACGTGCGAAGAAATCGGTCTGCTTGATTTTCACTCAACTGCGCCAGGTACTTGGCTCAGGAATGCCCCGGCCTTCGGGCACAAAGTCGTCGGCAATTTGGGCCGCTACTTTGGCTTTAAGCGTGGGAATGTCGGCGGCGGTTAAGCCTTTGGTTTCAATGGGTTTGTGGAAGACAATGCGCATGGGTGCATAGCGCACGCGCAAACCCTTTACAGACGGCATAAACTTGTGGTTCAAGGGCATACTAACTGGCACCAGGGGCACACCCGCACTGATGGCCAGCTGAAACGCGCCATCCATGAAGGGCTGCAATTCCTCGCCGGGCTTATCGCCAATGGTGCCTTCGGGAAACAAAGCCAGCGGCCTACCCTCCGCCAGCGCTTGCTTGGCCTGCGCCAGGGCACGGCCCCGGCCCACGGCGCTGCGCCGGTTCACCACGATGTAAGTTTTGGCGAATATCGGCCCCCACAGCGGCACCTTGGCCAGCGAGTCTTTGCCCATCATGTTAAGGTAGCCCGGAATAGCGTGGAACAGCACCAGTATGTCTACGTACGAGCCGTGGTTCGACACGTAAATGCAGGGCTGCGGCACTGGCTCTAGGCTCTCCCGAACAATTGTGAGCGGCACGCCCCACATGAAGATGGAAAACTTAGCCCAGCCCCGGTTGATGTTGTGCAAATACCGCCGCCCCCACGCCGACCGGCTTAGTACCCATTGCAGGGGGTAGGTAAAGAAGAACGGGGCGACAAACCAGAATGTAGCCCACGTGGTATAGAGCCGGTGACCAAGGTAACGAAGCAACGCCAACATGCGACAAAGTTAGGACTTCTGACTTAGGAGTTACGCAACGCCTCTTTCCTACCCCCTCTTAGCGGCGTTGGGCTAGTATCTTCTCCGCTTTCAGCAGGCCGGCCACGGTGATGGCGTCGGTTATCTCGTCGGCCATAGCCATGGCTACGGCTTGGGCCAGCGGCAGCTTCCAGAGGCGCAGGTCCTCGGTGTCTTCGGGCTCCCAATCGCCCTGGGTGAGGTCTTCGGCCAGAAACACGAAGCCTTCTTCATCGGTGACAGAATTAGAGGTGTGCAGGCGGGCAATGCGCGTCCAGCGGGCGGCCAGCAGGCCCGTTTCTTCGCGCAATTCGCGTTGCGCCGACTCCAGCACGTCGAGTTCTACGGGGCCGCCACCCATCGGAATTTCCCAACTGTATTCGTTTAAAGCGTAGCGGTACTGGCCCACCAGCCAGGTGTTGCCTTCTGCATCAAGCGGAATAATGCCGATGGCCTTGTTCTTCATCGACACCACGCCGTAGACGCCCGCGCCGCCTTTGGGGTTGATAATCTGGTCTTCCCGCACCCGAATCCACGGGTTCTGGTATTTAAGCTCCGAACTGAGGGTTTGCCAGGGGTTGTGGGCCGGGTCTAAGTCGGTAGGCGCTGAGGTCGTAAACTTCATTCTGAAAAGAGCTAGGCTTGGGTACCGAGCAAAATTACGACAGCCGCCGGCCCGCCTACCCCCATAACCTCGCTGGGCCAGCCCCGTACTAAATGCACCCGGTGGCCGTTTATTTCCCGGCCGGCCGGCGCTATCTCATGGCTCAAGACTCAAAAAAGCCCGCCGACGCTCCTACCCCCGACGATTCGCTGCTCAACCTCAAGTTTGCTGAAGCCGAAGCTGACTTAGCCGCCAAAACCGGTGGCCTCGGCCCGACGACCAACGAGTACGTGACCTCCGATGAGGACGATGAAATCAGCAACGCCGAAGGCCCGCGCGACAGCCAGGGCCAGCGCCGCGGCGAAAACGACGACATAGTTCGCGGCGACTCGGCCGGGGCCCATAGCTAATTTTTCTGCATGAATCCTTTGCCAAGTTTTATCGCCCGCAGCTCTCGCCCGCTCCCGTTTAGTTGGCTGGGGCTGCGGGCCTTGTTTGTGGGCCTATTGCTGCTGGGCGCCTGCCGGGCTAGTGGGCCGGGCACACCGGCGCACACCGTAGCGGCGTTTTTTAGCAAATACGAAAAGCAGCCCGGCTTCCACACTACCGAGTGGTCGGCCGATTTGCTGCAACGCCTAGCCCTGGTGCGTATGGCCAAGCTGCTCGGCGGTTCCGAGCTGACTAATGCCATCACTGGCATCCGGTCGGCGCGGGTGCTCACCTTTGCGCCTACCTCCTCGGGCGCGCTTAACCTCTCGCAGCAAGGCTTGCTGAGCGAAGCCACCGGCTTGCTCCAGGCCGAGAAATACACGGCCCTCACGGCTGGTTCCTCGGCAGGTGCCAACTACAACTCGGTCATCAAAGCCTCGGGCGATAAAGTGAGCGAGCTGGTGGCTACCGGCACGCTGCCCAACGCAGCCGACTCCTTCGTGCTGGTGCAAGTAGAAGGCAACTTCACCCGTGTTCAGGCCGAAGCACTGAGCAAAGTGCTGCCCGAAGTGGTGCAACAGACGGCTAATAAGTAGGCGAGGCATTTTATAGCCTCACCACCTACAAAAAAGCCCTTGCTAATTGCTAGTAAGGGCTTTTCTGTAGGTGGTGAGGTCGCTTAAACATCAAACTTGATACCCTGCGCCAGCGGCAGTTCGGTGCCGTAGTTGATGGTATTGGTTTGGCGGCGCATGTAAACCTTCCAAGCGTCGGAACCTGATTCGCGGCCGCCGCCGGTTTCCTTTTCGCCACCAAAAGCC
>CALMOO010000555.1:3174-8574 GCA_937871705.1 uncultured Hymenobacter sp. | reverse complement strand
ACTTAATGCTGGCTATAGGCCTAAGCGTGAGTGGCCTTGCAGCAGTAGCTACCCTGCTGGCTCTAAAGCAGCCGTTAAGCCGGGTGCTGCTTGGCTATGTAGTAGGGCAAGCGCTGTCAGTCGGCCTGGGGTTCAGGCTGGCCAACCAAATGGGGTTTTTGCGCGGGTGGCGCGGGGCACTTTGGCCGAGCCGCGTAGCGCTACGTGGGCTCTTTAAATTTCTGCTTATAGCTGCTAGCACCATGGTGTTTGGGCGAGCTAGTGAGTATGCCTTGCGTACCTACCTCATCGCCCACTTTGCCCCTGCTGCCACCGATATGTGGCAGGCCGTAGCTAAGCTCTCGGACAACTACACCTTCGTGCTGGCGGCTGTGTTAAGCACGGTTTTCTACCCCCGGTTAGCGGCGCTAGCTACTTCTCCATCCGAGCAGCGCCGCTATGTTAGCACAGTCGCCGGCTTATTGGCTAGTGGATTAGCACTGGCATTTGGGATTCTTTATGTTTTTCGAACGGAGCTGCTAACCTTATTTTTTACCCCTCGCTTAGCTGCCGCAGCGCCGTTGCTTGCCCTGCAGCTGCTTGGCGATTGGGCCAAGTTTATCAGCTGGGTATTCCAGTACGCACTTTTGGTGCGAGCCCGGCCGCTGCCGTATATAGCCGTGCAGGCTGCCGGTACGGTCATGTATGGCTGCCTGCTTGCTGTTCTGCTGCCCGCCTTTGGTTTGAAAGGGGTAGTACTAACTTATGCCATTGACTACACCATATTTCTGCTTGGAAGCCTTATTTGGTTTTACAGCAAAAAACGTTCTTAAAGCCTAAATTGATTGCCTTACCCACTCTTCCAACGTGAAGCCACTTGTTACTATCATCGCGCTTAGCTACAACCACGCGCCGTTTCTGCGGGCGGCGCTGGATTCTATTCTGGCCCAGGATTATCCTAGCCTCGAAGTCTGGCTGGTAGATGATGCCAGCCAGGATGGCAGCCCGCAGATTTTGCGTGAATACGCCGCGGCTCACCCCACCTGGCACCTGCTGCTGCTGCCCGAGAATGTAGGCAACTGCCGGGCTTTTAACTTGGCTTTTTTCCAGAGTAAAGGCGAGTTTGTGGTGGATTTTGCTACCGACGACGAGTTGCTGCCGCAACGCCTGAGCCAGCAAGTAGCGCTGTTTCAGCAACTGCCGGCCAGCTATGGGGTAGTGTATTCTAACTGTGCGCTGCTGAGCGAGCAGGGCCAGTTCGTGCGCTTGCACCAGCAAGCCGACCCAGCCCGGCCGGGCCGGCTGCGGCCCCGGCCGGCGTCGGGGTGGGTATTTGCCGAGGTGCTTAGCCGCTACTTTATTAGCGCGCCTACGGTGCTAGTGCGCCGGGCTACCTTGCTGGCCCTGGGCGGCTACGATGAGGCCCTGAGCTACGAGGACTTTGACTTCTGGGTGCGGGCCAGCCGCGATTGGCAGTTCTACTACCAGGATGCAGTAACGACGCGCAAGCGTCTGCATCCGAAATGTAAAAGTGCGCAGGTAACGTATGGCCACGACCCTTATCTGGACTCTACCATTAGTATCTGCCACAAGGCGCTGGCCCTGTGCCGCGACGAGCCGGAGCGCGAAGCCCTGCGCGTGCGCCTGCGCTACGAGCTGCGCAACGCCTTGGCGCGCCGCCATTTGGCCGGCGCCGGCAAGCTAGCTGCCCTGCTGGCGAGCACTACCCCCCCGCGGCTAGCTGACCGCCTGCTTGGCTTACTGCGGTGGCTACTGCCTCAGCCGCGCACGTAGTCGGTTTCGTCGTATTCCTGCGAGGCCAGCGAGAGTAGTACCGCGCCCGCCCCAAACTCGATTTCGCGCCACGAGCCGGGCGGCATGTACAGCGCCTGGCCAGGGTGCGAAAGCACGAAGATAGTGCGCTCAGCATTAGGCATTTCTACGGTAATGCGCAGCTCGCCACTCACCGCTACCAGCAGCTGCTCAAGGGTGAGGTGGGTGTGGCGGCCGCGGCGCTGGCCCGCTGGTACGTCAAAAATCCAATAAGCCCGCCGCACGGTGAAGGGCACATTCGGGCCCTCGGCCACGGTTAGCCAGCCGCTTTCGGCCGTGCCATGCGTAGGTAGAGGAAGCAAATAGGGAAGACTCATGCAACTACAAAAGGGTCGGCAAAGGTAGGGCCGGGCTTAGCACCCGGCCGCAGCCAGCCGCGGGCGCCGGGCTTCCTACCCCCCGCTTCAGCCTCAGGCTGTGAGCTTTTGCCCCTGGATGGCGGCGGCCATCAACTCCGGAAATCGGGCCGGAGTGCAGGCAAAGCTCGGAATACCCAGCGCCGCCAGCTGCTCGGCCACGCGGCGGTCGAAGCTCGGCGAGCCTTCGTCGGAGAGCGCCAGCAGCACAATGAACGTGACGCCAGCCGCCTGAAGCGCGGCGGCGCGCTTCAGCATTTCGCGCTCGCTGCCGCCTTCGTAGAGGTCGGTTACGAGCACCAGAATGGTGTCGGTGGGGCGCGTAATGAGCTGCTGGCAATAGCTGAGCGCTAGGTTGATGTCGGTGCCGCCGCCCAGCTGCACACCAAAAAGCAAGTCGACGGGGTCGCGCAGCTCGGCGGTGAGGTCGGCCACGGCCGTGTCGAACACCACCATGTGCGTTTTCACGGCTTTCAGCGACGCCAGCACCGCCCCAAACACGCCCGCGTACACTACCGAGGCCGCCATCGAGCCGCTCTGGTCGAGGCAAAGCACGATTTCCTTCAGCGCCTGCCCGCGCCGCCCAAAGCCCACCAGCCGCTCCGGAATGATGGTGCGGTAAGCCGGTTGGTAGTGCCGCAGGTTGGCCTTGATGGTGGCGCCCCAGTCGATTTCGCGGTAGCGCGGGCGAGGGTTGCGCACGGCGCGGCTGAGGGCACCCTGCACGGCCTGGCGCAGCGGGTTGGCCAGCTTTTGCTCTAGCTCGCGCACCACTTTGGCTACTACTTCGCGAGCCGTGGCCTTGGCTTTGGCCGGCATTACGCGGCTTAGCGAGAGCAAGGTTGCTACCAGGTGCACATCGGCCTGCACCGTGCGCATGATTTCGGGCTCAAGTAGCAACTGATTCAGGCCCAAGCGGTCCATAGCATCTTGCTGCATCACGGCCACCACATCGGCCGGAAAATACTGACGGATATCGCCCAGCCAGCGGCTCACGCGCGGGGCCGAGCCACCAAGGCCGCCCTTGCGCTCACCGTCGTAGAGGTCGGTGAGCACCTGGTCGAGCGCGCCGTAATCGGGGGGTAGGGGCACGGTGTTAGCGGCGTCGGCCGCCGCGCCGAGCACGAGCTTCCAGCGGGAAGCAGTAGGAGAGGGCGGGGCGGGCATCAGGCAAAAAAGTCGCCGGGGTCGGTTTGGGTGAAGTACTTCCGCAGCTTGCCCAGGTCGCCGAAATACGGCAGTACCCAATCCATAAACTGCCGCACGGCATCGGGGCTGTCGGCATACACTACGAAGGTGTCGTGGTCTTCGTCAAACTCCAGGTGGTCGAGCAGCCCCGGCTGGTATTCCTCAATAATTGTCTCGATGTGCTCGCGCCACGACGAGCCGTCGCCACCGTAGCCGTAGTCATCAAACAGCTTATAATAGTCATCCATTCCACTTACATTGGCCAGAATAATGAACTGGCGAGCCGGGTCGGTAGCGGCTTTGGCTGCGGCAACTTTAAAGGGAAACGTGGAAGTCATGGCGGAATGTAGCGACTTATCAGCTAATAAAGTAAAAAATAAACTAAGGAACTGAATAGCAAACTAGTTAGCTGCGCCGGGCAGCAGGCTCATCTAGCTACTTGTGGCTGGGTCGACGTGCGCTCATGGCGGCCTACCAAAAGTAGAACAGGAGCCAAATTAGACTTTCCTACAGCGGTTTGAAAAACAAGACGCTAAAAAAGTATGCTTCCAGCTCCGCTTACACATACTACTGGCCAAAATATAAGTTGGCCTAGCGTACGCTGCCTACTACCCGCACTTGCTGAGCTTAACAGCCCGGGAGGCCCAGAATTTGGGTCGCGCTCAAGGTAAGTTCCCCACCAGCTCGCGCAGCAGAGGTAGCACCCGCGCGCCGCGTGCCCAGTCAAAATCCAGCGCTTCGGCAGCCGCAGCCGGCACGGCCGGGCCAGCCGCGGCCAGGTCCATCAGTTGGCGGCGCTCGGGCGGCGCGAACTCCGCAAACGCCCGGCGCAGCAGCGGCACTACGGCCCGAAATACGTCTTCGGGCAAGCCACCGAGCCAGGCATCGAGCAAGTCGAACAGCTCGCGGTGGTGAATGAGCACCAGGCCCGAGCCCCGCAAAAAGCCCTCAATCCAAGCCGTAGCGTAGGCCGTGGGCTGCGCCGGGGCCAGCGCCAGTCCCAGCGCGGTAGCCGTGGCCGCGGCATCGTGCTGGCCAGTATCGAAGAGCAGGCGGGCGGCCGCGCCAGCCAGCAGGCCGTTGGTGGCGGCGCTGCGCTGCACGGCGGCCAGCGCGGCGTACCAATCGGCTTCGTGGGCGGCGTCTTGCAGCAGCCGAATGGCGGCGTGCGTGGCTTCGAGGCGCTCGAGCAAGGGGCGGGCGGCCTCCAGGTCGAGGCCGGCGCAGGCGGCGGGCAGGCCGATGCACAGGCGCGGCACCAACTGTTGCACCACCTGGGTTACCTGCGCGGTGTCGGTCCGGCGCACGTTGCCGTAGCGCATTACCTGCACGAGGGGGGGTAGGGCGGCGAGCAGGTGCGTCACGTCGCGGGTGTCGGCCCCGAGGGCTTCGAGGCGCGCCACCAGCGCCGGTATGGCCGGGCCCAGGTCGGCGCGCAAAGCTTCTTCGAGCAAGTAACTCACGGCTTCCAGCGTAGTGGCTTCGGCGGCGCGGGCGGTGGCGCGGGCGGTGGCGCGGGCCGCGGCCGCCGCCAGCACGGTATTGCCCCAGCGCCCGGCCTCAATGACAGCCAGCGCCAGCTCGGGCGGCCATTCCAGCTCCCATTCTTCGTGGAAGGTGCCCGCCTTGCCACCCGCTACCCGCTGCGGCCGGCCCCAGTTAATGGCCAGCAGCCGCAGCCGGTGCAGCAGGTGGCTGCGCTGCAAGTGGGCGTCCTGGCGCAGGTCGAGCGCCAGGGGTTTGCGCACGGGCTCGGGCTTAAGACGTAGCGCCTTCTGCTGCTGGGCTAGGTCTTGCTGCAAGGGGGTAGCGGGCTGACCGGCCGGTACTTCGCCCAGCTTTTCGCCAATGACCAGCTGCCGCTGCACCACCGCCAGCCCCTCGCTGTAGCCTCCACCCAGTAGGGCCACGGCCGCCTGCTGCAGCTCATCGATGCCCGGCAAACTCAATCCGCGCACCGCCGCCAGGGCCTCAGCCAGCCGCACGGCCTCGATGGCGTGGGCCGAGGAGGCATCCAGGTCTTGCGCGCGCAGCAGGCGGGCGG
>CALMOO010000555.1:0-3164 GCA_937871705.1 uncultured Hymenobacter sp. | reverse complement strand
ATAGCCGCTGGTCAGCAGCACCGGCAGCTCCGGGCGCAGCAGGCGGGCGGCGCGCACCATCCACTGCGTCACCACCTCGGCGCGGGGGGTAGCAAAGAGCAACTCGTACCAGGCCGGCGACAGCACGCCCGCCCCGTAGCCCGAGCTCAGCGACAGCCGCTCGTACGTCCAGGGTATCCAGGTGGCCTCGATGGGCGTTTTCTTCAAGCCCTTGAGCCGCGCCTTGTCTTCTTTTTGCTGGAAGGCCGGGTCGCGAAGCACCGGCGCGTGCCAGGCGCCGCACACCACCGCCACGCGGGCGTAGCCCTGGGCGAGCGTGGCGCGCAAGGTCTCGCGCATAAAGGCCTCGCGTAGCAGGGTTTGCTCGGTTTCGAGCCGGCCTAGCTCTTCGCGCAGGGCCGTCATCATGTCCAGCACCACCGCAAAGGTGTCGGCGTGGCCCGGGGCTTGCTCCAGGTGTGTTTCCCACCACTGCTCCGAGTCGGAGTAGCCTGCCAGCCGGGCAATGTAGGCCACGGGGTCGGCTTCGAGGTCGGCGGGTTGTTCGTGTGGCGCGGGCACATCGTCGGCCAGGCCCGAGTCGGCGGGCGCGCTCGCCGGCTCAGGTACTTCAGGCGCTTGGCTGCCTTCCGCCTCCGGGAGGGGGGTAGGGGCCACACCGGGCGCGGTTTCTTTCGCCGCATCCAGCCCAAACCGCCACGCCATTGGCAGGTCGAAGCACCGCACGTGGGCCGCGTGCCGAAAGCTCCACTGCACGGCCTGCCACTCGGGCGAAAACTCGGCAAACGGCAAAAACGACGCCTGCCCCTGCTGCTTGGGATTATACAGCAGCAAGGCTACTGGCGGCACCAGGCCGGGGTCGCGCAGCGTGGCCAGAGCCGCTTCGCCATCGGCCGGGCACTCCAGCAGCACGATGTCAGGCTGAAAATCATCGAGCGCGGCCACCAGGCTGGCCGCGCTGCCGGGGCCGTGGTGGCGAATGCCGAATAGACGGAAGTCAGGCATAGATTAAAATTGTATCGGGGCAAGATAAGAGGCCGCCCCATTAAAACTCTACCCCCTTTTCGGAGCCCCGCTGCTTTGTAGCTTTAGGCCCGCCCGCGGCACTTATCTGCGTACTTCTCGCCTCCTCCCACCCATGTTGCCGGACCAGTTTTCCACGGCTTTCCTGCACGTAGCCTACCGCCCCGACCTCGGCCAGCTCGCCGGCCGCTGGCTGCGCTCCGTGACGGAAGATGAATTGCACATCGGCTACGCCGCCCTGCGCCAGGCGGCCCTACACCACGGCTGCGGCTACTGGCTCATCGACTCGCGCCGCCGCACCAACCGCAGCCTCAACGGCCCGGAGTGGGTTACCACCTACTTCCTGCCCCAGGTGCAGCGCGAGCTAGGCATGCCGCTTAATGTCTGCTTCCTGGTGCTGCCCGACTACTTGGGCAGCCTGCCCCCGAGCCTGCACGCCGCCGCGCCCGGCAGCCCCGTGCAGTTTGCCCGCTTCCTGGATGAGGGCGCCGCCAATGCTTGGCTAGCTGCGCGGCAGGGAGGCCATATTTAGTTGGTCTGGGATAGCAAGGAGGCGCGCTAGTCAAGTATTTTGAACGTGCTACCATTCCAAACCCCTATGCCGTCGTTCGGTGCTAGCAGTACCAGTTTGCCATCCATAGTAAAGGCCATTTTCTGCACGTTAATGGGCGAGCCAATGGCATCGCGCTGGCCAGAAGTCCAGTGCAGGCGGGGCTTGAACAGCAGTTTCCAATTTTCTACCTTGGCAAGGTTGGAACCTAGTTCACCCTTGAAAACGCCGTTTTGAGAATAGTAATAAAGCGCTTTGTTGGCGTACACAACGGGGCCAAGATACTCGCCCGCGTGCTGGCCATCTACAGTCCGGTAATTTCTTTCATAACTGCTAGTAAGCACGGGCTTCGGCTGCTCGGCGGCGAAGCGGGTGATACAGCCAAATGTTAAAAAGTGCATCACGCCGCACGACATATACACTTGGTCGGCAACTTGGCAAAATGACTTCACGGGAGCTAGGCAAGCCTCGGATTTACGGAAGTCTACGTATTCGAAGCGCTGCGTTTCTGTGTTGAAAACATGCAGGTTGCCACCCCACTCACCCATGCCAAAGCCAATCCAGAGCCGCCCAGAAGCATCGAGCAAGGACGCCGACGGCTCGGGCAGCCACTTATAGTAGCGGTTCTGGGTAGAGTCAGGCACATACGTTTGGCCAGTAGCTACTTGCATTAGGCCCTTATCATCCGCTGCCCAGAGGCGCCGACGTTTGTCGCGTGCCAGCAAGGGTACAGAATCTGGTAGACTTGCCACGACCTTACTGGCTAAAGTTCTAGTATTAACAACTATGACTTTGCCACCCGCATGAGCTAGAATGGTGTCGCCTTCAGCAACGTGCAGCGAAACTCCAGAGGAAGCCAAATGTATTTTCTGTGGCAGTGCTGCGCCTTCCGAGCTAAAGGCCAACAAATCACCTCTTTTATTCAACGTCCAAATGGTATTCTGCACGATAACAAAATCCTGACGCAAAGTAGGAGTCTTTTGAGGAGCCGGGCGATGCTGAGCTTGACCTACAGCGAACCGCCAGCTAAGAAGCATCGCTAACAAAAAATTTACTTTCATTGTATCAATTAGTTAGTATTACTCCACTACCTCCCGGCACGCCCGGTACAAATCCTTCCAGCCGTCGCGCTCCTTCACCACGGTTTCCAGGTATTCGAGCCACACCACGCGGTCGGGGGTAGGGTCTTTGATGACGGCGCCGGTGAGGCCGGCGGCCAGGTCGGCGGCGCGCAGGGTGCCGTCGCCGAAGTAGGCGGCCAGGGCCAGGCCGCTGTTCATCACCGAGATGGCCTCGCCAGTGCTGAGCGTGCCACTTGGGCTCTTGAGCTTGGTTTTGCCGTTGTCCGTTACGCCCTGGCGCAGTTCCCGAAACACCGTTACGAGACGCTGAATTTGCTCCAGGGCCGGCGCCTCGGCCGGGATTTGCAGCGCTTTGCCCTGCTTCTCGACGCGGGTTTGCACGATTTGCACTTCCTCGGCCAGGGTGGCGGGTAGGGGCAGCACCACGGCGTTGAAGCGGCGGCGCAGGGCGCTGCTCAGCTCGTTCACGCCGCGGTCGCGGTCGTTGGCCGTAGCAATCACGTTGAAGC
>CALMOO010000554.1:3224-8160 GCA_937871705.1 uncultured Hymenobacter sp. | reverse complement strand
GGCGCCACGTTGACCGTCACCAATGCCAGCGGCACTTCGTCTCGCACCACGGCCGGTCTCGTCACGATTTCTAACGTTGTACCGACGGCTAACTTCACCGTTTCGCGGCAGGCTCCGCTTTGCCCCGGCGGCACCATCAAATTTACCAATACCTCGCTTAACTGCGTGAGCGCGCTGGCCTGGAGCTTCCCGGGCGGCACGCCAGCTACCAGCACTGACCCCAACCCGACCGTGACCTACCCCACGGCCGGCACCTACACCGTGACCCTGACGGCCTCGAACGCCAACGGCACGAGCACGCCCAAGACCTTCACTGTGCAAGTGCAGAGCGCTACCGCCCAAGCCATTCCCTTCGCCGAGCCCTTCGCCAGCGGCATTCCCGCAGGCTGGAGCGTGCTTAACCCCGACAACAGCCTCACCTGGACGTCGGCCCCGAACACCCTGCGCAAGGATGGCACCCGCGGCACCGTCGCCCTGATGCCCTTCTCGCCCTACGCGGCCGTAGGCCAGCGCGATTCGCTGCAGTCGCCTACCCTCAACCTGACTGGCACGGCGGCCTACCTGCACTTCGACCTAGCGTACGCGCCAGTTACTGGGGTTAATGACTCGCTGGCGGTGGACGTGTATCGGTCGTGCTCGAGCACCTTGCTAGGCCAAGTGTACCTCAAGTCGGCTGCTACTGGCCTGGCCACTACGCTACCCCGCGACCAAACGGCCTACGTGCCTAGCGCCACCAGCCAGTGGCGCACCGAAGACGTGAGCCTGGCGGCGTTTCTGGGGCAGCAAGTGTACCTGCGCTTTGTTGCCTACAACCAGTACGGCAATAACCTCTACCTTGCCAACGTGCAGGTAAATGCTTCGCAACCACTGGCCACCCGCACCCAGGCCGATTCGCCCGCCCTGCAAGTGTACCCCAACCCCCTGGCTGGCGGCACGCTCCTGACCCTAACCTTGCCGCAGGCACGTGGCACAGCTTCCGTACGCGTAATTGATGCCGTAGGCAAGCTCTGCTCGCAGACTAGCCTGGAACTGAGCGCCAGCACTAGCGTCTCGACTACGCTGCGCTCGCCTACGGCTGCCGGCCTCTATACCGTGCTCTGCCAAACGGCCGATGGCCAGCTCTACTCGCGCCGCTTCGTGGTAAACTAAGACTTGCTTCGGCCAAACTCAGTTGAGCAACGGCTACGAGAAACTCAGAAAAAGACCCCGACCGAAACTTTCGGGCGGGGTCTTTTTCTGAGTTTCTAGCTTAGATAACTCTCCCTACCCCCTCCGCAAAACCTCGGCCGCGTCTTTGGCGAAGTAGGTAAGAATAGCATCGGCGCCGGCTCGCTTGATGCTCATGAGCACTTCCATCATCGTTTTTTCGCCGTCGACCCAGCCGTTGAGCGCGGCGGCTTTTACCAGCGCATATTCGCCACTTACGTTGTAGGCCGTCACGGGCAGGTTGGTGTGGTCTTTCACTTCTCGAATAATGTCGAGGTAGCTCAGCGCAGGCTTAATCATCACCATGTCAGCACCTTCGGCTTCGTCGAGCGCTAACTCGCGCAGGGCCTCGCGGCGATTGGCGGGGTTCATCTGGTAGCTTTTCTTGTCGCCTTTCTTGGGCGCCGAGTCCAGAGCATCGCGGAACGGACCGTAGAACGCCGACGCGTACTTAGCCGTGTAGCTCATGATGCTGACGTTAGCAAAGCCGTTGCTGTCCAGCACGTCGCGTATCCAGGCCACGCGCCCATCCATCATATCCGATGGCCCGATGATGTCAGCGCCCGCGCGAGCCTGGGCCAACGCCATCTGGCCCAGTACTTCCAGCGAAGCGTCGTTCAGGATTTCGCCCGAGTCCACATCTACTACCCCGTCGTGGCCGTCCGACGAGTACGGGTCCATGGCCACATCAGTCATAATCACTACCTCCGGAAACTGCCGCTTGATGTCGGCCACTGCCTTCAGGTACAATCCATTCAGGTTGGTCGACTCGCGGGCCAGCCGGTCTTTCAAGCTGTCATTGATGCTAGGAAAAGGAGCAAATGACTTGATGCCCAATTCAACGGCCTTGCCTACCTCGTCGATAACGCGGTCGGCTGTGTAGCGAAACACGCCGGGCATCGACTTCACTTCTAGGCTTTGGTTTTGCCCTTCAATGAGGAAAAGGGGATAAATAAAATCGTGCGCCGTGAGGCGGGTTTCCTGCACCATGTCGCGGATTACCTGCGACTTGCGATTGCGGCGGGGGCGGTGCGTGGGAAGGATGGGCATTTAAACAGGACTAGATAAAAAAGAAGGATATCAGCGCAATGAGCTTGCTTAGTAACAGCAGGTCGCAAGGTTGGTTCCGACCCGAGCATCCCGGTTATAAGGTAGCTGCCGCGCTATTTACTGACTTTGGTTGTTTTCTTGTGGCCACTCAGCAGCAAGTACAACAGCCCAAGTACCACCAGCCCCGCCGCCGTGTAGCCTAGCGCGGTGAAAAAGCCCACCCCAAAAATCACATTCACCAGCGCAGCCAGGCCCGCCAGCACGGCCAGTGTCACACCAATAAAAAAAAGGGCTACGCGCCCAAGCCCAGCTTCGGCTGCGCCTTCGGTAGTAGGCCGCCGCGGTGTTAGTCGGCGCACGGCAAGCATGGGCGCGCTGGCTCTGGCGAGGGGGGGTAGCAACTGCGCTAGCCTTCTTGCTGGCCGACGCGGCTGGTGCGGGCGGGCCGGTGCAGCTGGCGCTGGGTCGGTAGCAACCGGCGGGTTTTGCGCCAGGGTGATATTGGCCGAAAGCGCGGCGGGCACGGGCACCACTTGGCTGGCAACTGGCGCCGAATAAGCAGTGCCGGGCTGAAACTGAAATGCTACTTGCTCGCTACGGCAACCCGCCAGCACCAGGCAGGCCAGGAATAAGGGTTTTCTCATGAAAGGCGGAGGTTAAAAAGCCAGTAGTACGTCGGCAATTAACTCGCAGGCGTCGCGCAGCTCATTTTCGGTAATAACCAGTGGTGGTGCAAATCGGATAATGTCGCCGTGGGTAGGCTTGGCAAGCAGGCCACGCTCCATTAGGCTCACGCACACATCCCAAGCCGTGCGGCCGTCGGGGGTAGGCCGGATAACCACGGCATTTAGCAAGCCCCGTCCACGTACCAACTCGATGAGCTCGGGACGCTGCGCCTGCACTTTCTGCATCTCCTCGCGGAATATTTCACCCAGGCGAAAGGCATTCTCAGCCAGCTTTTCCTCCAGCAGCACATCCAGCGCGGCCTGCATTACGGCGCAAGCCAGCGGGTTGCCACCAAACGTAGAGCCGTGCTGCCCAGCCTGAATGGTGAGCATAATCGCGTCATCGGCTAGCACCGCCGACACGGGCAGCACCCCACCGCTCAAGGCTTTGCCCAGGATAAGTATATCGCCTCTAACCTCTTCGTAATCAGTAGCCAGTAGCTTGCCCGTGCGCCCAAGCCCAGTCTGGATTTCATCGGTAAGCAGCAGCACCTTGTGCGCGCGGCACAGCTCCGCGGCCTTGGCTAGGTAGCCTGCGCTGGGCACCACTACCCCCGCCTCACCCTGAATGGGCTCGACCAGAAAGCCGCAAACGTGCGGGTTCTTCAAGGCCTCGGTCAGCGCCTCTACATCATCATATGGCACTACCTGGTAGCCCGGCACAAAGGGCCCGAAGCCGCCCGTGCTATCCGCATCGGTACTGAAAGAAATAATGCCCGTGGTGCGGCCATGAAAATTGTGCTCGGCCACCACTATAAGCGCCTGGTTGGGCGCAATGCCTTTTTCCTGGTAGCCCCATTTGCGGGCTAGCTTAAGCGCCGTTTCTACCGCCTCGGCCCCCGAGTTCATCAGCAAGACCTTGTCGTAGCCAAACAGCTCGCAGAGCTGCTGCTCGGCCGCGCCCAGCCGGTCGTTAAAAAACGCTCGGCTGGTTAGCGTCAGCCGCTGCGCCTGCTCGGTCAGCGCCCCAATAATGCGCGGGTGGCAATGTCCTTGGTTAACAGCCGAGTAAGCTGAGAGAAAATCAACGTAGCGTTTCCCTTCCACATCCCAGAGGTGCACGCCTTTGCCGCGCGTCAGCACCACGGGTAGCGGGTGATAGTTGTGCGCACCGTATTGGTCTTCGAGCTGCATCAAGCGCTCGGCGTGAGTAATGAGGTGGGCGGGAGCAAGCTGGGTAGACATAGGATAAGCAGCAGAGTACGTGTAAACGAAAGTATCTCCTTATACGGTTGGCAGCCAGTCAAGGCTCAGGCAGGGGGTAGGGCGTAATTTTGAATTATCTATGCCTGCTCCCAAACCGCAGCCGCTTCAGCCCGGCGACTTTTACTACACGCCCGAAGGCTACCTCGTCTTCACCGAGCAGTACCACCTGCGCCGGGGCACCTGCTGCGGCAGCGGCTGCCGCCATTGTCCCTGGCGCAACGCGCAAAAGGACCGTTAGCCAGCGGCGGCTGGCCAGCTAATCAGGCATTCTTGGCCCCTCATTATTAATAGATTTGGTGGTTGGCTGAATTTTTCCGATATTTGCGGCCCGTTTCGGATTAGCATCAATTAACCTTTCGATATCATGGCCCGAGTTTGTGATTTGACCGGCAAGCGTACCCGTGTGGGTAACAACGTGTCGCACGCCAACAACAAGACCAAGCGTAAGTTCTACCCCAACTTGCAGAAAAAGCGCTTTTACATTCCTGAGCAAGATGCTTGGGTAACGCTGAAAGTAGCCGCCTCCACCATCCGCACCATCAACAAGAATGGCATCATGGCCACCTTGAAGAAGGCTAAGGAGCAAGGCTTTATTACCTATTAATCTGATAGGTTCGGAAAAAATCCGTACCTTTGCAGTCCTAAAAACAAGAAATTAACCCCCCTCCCGTCACGATGGCCAAGAAAGGAAACCGGGTGCAGGTTATCATGGAGTGCACCGAGCATAAAAACTCGGGTATGCCGGGCAC
>CALMOO010000554.1:0-3214 GCA_937871705.1 uncultured Hymenobacter sp. | reverse complement strand
GAGCGCATCGAGCTGAAGAAATTCAACCCGATTCTGCGTAAAATGACTGTTCATAAAGAAATTAAATAACCTGCGTCATGGCTAAGAAAGTAGTAGCAACGCTGAAGACCGCCACCGGTAAAGACTGGGCGAAAGTCATTCGCGCCGTGCGTTCCGAGAAGACCGGGGCCTATACCTTCAAGGAGGAAATGGTACCCGTAGACAAGGTGCAAGAAGTACTGGCCAGCAACAAATAAGCTGGTCAGCTGCTTGATGACACGAAAAAAGTCCCACCTGCGTGGGACTTTTTTCGTGTTACCTATTGCCGGCCATGCTGAACATTCTGCGCATCAAGCAGAGAAGAAGCATCTCGCGTGCAGCAGTAATTAATGATTATCACAACGATGCGAGCAAGATGCTTCGGCAAGCTCAGCATGACGTTCTTTTTGCCGGTACCATGGGCCTCTTCGACTTTTTTAAGAAAGACAAGGAAAATAAGGAGCAGCAGCAGGCACTCGATGAGGGCTTGCAGAAAACCAAAACCAGCTTCTTCGACCAACTCAGCAAAGCCGTAGTAGGCAAAAGCACCGTGGACGAGGCCGTGCTCGACGACCTTGAAACGCTGCTCGTGCACGCCGATGTCGGCATCGACACGACGGTGAAGGTCATCGACCGCATTGAGAAGCGCGTGGCCCGCGACAAGTACGTGAGTACCTCGGAGCTCGACCGCATCCTGCGCGAGGAAATCGTGGGCCTACTCGATGCTCATACCGAAAGCACCGGCTCGCGCGCCATTCTCGACCGGCCCGATAGCCCCGGCCATCCGTTCGTGATAATGGTGGTGGGCGTAAACGGCGTGGGTAAGACCACGACCATCGGTAAACTGGCGCACCGCTTTCATTCGGCCGGTAAGAAGGTTGTGCTCGGCGCCGCCGACACGTTCCGCGCGGCCGCCGTCGACCAGCTCATCGTGTGGGGCCAGCGGGTGGGCGTGCCCGTCGTATCGCACGGCATGAACCAGCCTCTGTTGCCTACGATGCCGTGAAGCAAGGGGTAGAGACAGGTGCTGATGTTGTGATAATTGATACCGCCGGCCGCTTGCACAACAAAGTGAACCTGATGAACGAGTTGAGTAAAATCAAGCGCGTTATGCAGAAGGTTATCCCCGAGGCGCCGCACGAAGTATTGCTGGTACTCGATGGCAGCACGGGACAAAACGCCTTTTTGCAAGCCAAAGAATTTACCCGCGCCACCGAAGTATCGGCCCTGGCCATCACTAAGCTCGATGGTACGGCCAAGGGGGGGGTAGTAATTGGCATCAGCGACCAGTTCAGTATTCCGGTTCGCTATATTGGGGTAGGGGAGAAGATGACGGATTTGCAGTTGTTCGACCGGCATACGTTTGTCAATTCGTTGTTTAAAAAATAAATCTGGTCAGTACCTGCGTAGAAGAGAATAAGGAGTTGCCAGCCTTAAAAATATAAAATGCATAGCGGCGTTTATCGAGTATGCTAATTTGCTTTGCCATGCGCTATTCGTCTTTTACACTTGCTAGCTTATTTATGCTCGCGGCATGCAGCTCAGCTAATGACACTCAGACTATTCCTTCTATCTCGTTCAGCACGCAGCTCAACATCACCAACCAGCAATACCAGGCTTTGCGCTACCATAACGGGGTAGTAACACTGCCTGCCACCGGAGTTAATGGTGGTGGCGTCAAAGGCCTGCTTGTTATTCGCCAGAATGCGACGACTTACTTGGCCTTTGAGCGTAACTGCCCATATCGCCCATACGATGCCTGCTCGCTGGTGAGCCTTGACCGTAGTTCGCGGTTGTTTTTGCGTGATAGTTGTTGCAACTCTCAGTTTAGCTTTCAAGGCCAGGTGCTGGGTGGCCCCGCTACCCGCTCCTTGCGCCAGTACAATACTAGCTTGAGTGGCAGCTTGTTAAGTATTACGAACTAGCAGTAGGGATGTTTTTTTACCCACTCACTTGCAAATTCAAAAAACACCTTCCTATCTTTGCAGCCCGAAAGCGCCGGTTTCGGGATAATAGCTTCCTTAGCTCAGCCGGTTAGAGCATCTGACTGTTAATCAGAGGGTCCCTGGTTCGAGCCCAGGAGGGAGCGCTAAAGCAGAAGAGGCCGCCTAATTAGGCGGCCTCTTCTGCTTTAAACCACTTATGTAGTGCAATCCAGCACATCGGCGTTAGTACTATTTAAGAAAGTAGTTCGCAATGATGGGTGTGAGCTTATTGAGCGCCCAGGCCTAGTAAAAAGCATCTTCAAAGAGCTCAATTTGAAAGCCTTGGTTAAGTTGCACTAAGGCTAGAATGTCGAACCGGATATCGCCGCGCCAATTCAATGCCTCCTGAAGGTGCGTAGCAGCCAAACGAAACAGCTCTTTCTTACGCGCCGACACAAAGGTTTCGGGTGAGCCGAACTGGCTGCCCGAGCGGGTTTTCACTTCTACAAATACCAGTAGCTCCTGGCCTCGCTGCACTACCAGGTCTACTTCAGCGCGGCCGTGGCGGTAGCTACGGGCCAGCACTTCGTAGCCGGCACGCTGGTAGAAGTCAGCGGCGGCCGCCTCACCGCGCCGGCCTAGTTCGTGCGCCGCATTAGCCATGGGTATGAGGAGAGAAGCGAGGAAGCAGGTGGCCGGAAGACCCCCAGCCAGAAGCCGCAAGCTAAAGCCTGTGGTGCGAAGTACCTTTGTGTACGTATTACTACTTCTGCCTTCCCGCCCTTTTCCCCGAAGCTATGGATGTCTACTCGGCGTGTGTTGCGCCTACCCCGCTCATAGCGAGTGAAGCTACCCTGCCAGCACCAGCTACTCGTAACAAAGGGTTGCTCGTGCAGCGCCTGGGGCTCGTGCCCTACGTGCCTACTTGGGACTTGCAGGAGCAACTGCTGGCCGAAACCCTGGCCATCAAGGCGGTTAACCGCCAGGCCGAGGCCCAGGGCCTACCCCTTCGGCCAACGCCCAACCACTTGCTTTTTTGCCAGCACCCACCCACGTACACACTCGGCAAAAGTGGCAAGGCCGAGCACCTGCTGCTTGATGACGCAGCGCTGGTGGCGCACGGAGCTACTTTTCACCACATCAATCGAGGGGGCGATATTACTTTTCATGGTCCCGGCCAGTTGGTGGCGTACCCACTGATAGACCTCGAAAACTTTCGCGCCGATATTCACTGGTACCTGCGGGTACTAGAAGAGGCGGTGATACAGACC
>CALMOO010000553.1 GCA_937871705.1 uncultured Hymenobacter sp. | reverse complement strand
CCAAGCCCAGCATCTCGCCGACGGTACTGGGGCCGGCTTTCTTAATTGGGGGGGTAGGCGGCAGCATGAAGCTGAACACGCCGAGTAGCGCGGCGGCACCGGCTGCCATCTTGAACGTAAGCCCCAGCTGGCCATTTTGCTCCCAGTTCAGCCAGCCGATGGTGAGGCCGGCCACAATCCAGCCTAGCGTGCCTAGCACCCGAATGGGCGCAAACTCCTTCTGCGGATTCTGCATTTGCCGGAAGGAGATGGAATTAACCAGCGCCAGCGTCGGCATGTACAAAATCATGTAAGTCAAGATGTAGGGGTAGAAATCCCCAAAATCGGCCGCCGTGCCGGCACGCCACAGCAGCACTGCGCCGGCTAGGTGCAATACCCCTAATATCTTTTGCGCCGAAAAAAACCGGTCGGCAATCAGCCCAATAATGAACGGCGCCACAATGGCCCCAATAGACTGCGTGAGCACCGCCACCCCGACTTGCGTACCGGTCGTGTGCAGGTTACGCAGCAAATACGTGCCCAACGTCACGAACCAAGCGCCCCAGATAAAAAACTCCAGGAACATCATCAGGGACAGCTTAAACCGAACGGTAGGCGACATAGGGTGGGGTAGGGAAAAGTTCTAGCGTATGGAAACCAGGTCTGTCATGCTCATCTGGCAACCCGCAGGAAGCCATCTCGTGTGCAGCACTAATTTCTTGTATGTATTTAGAAATTAGTGCTGCACACGAGATGCTTCGCTACGCGCTGCATGACGTTCTTTTTGTCGGCTTTGCCTAGGTAGTAGCCCAGGCTCTATCGCCTTTTTTATAGGGCACGTTGCCGTCGTAGCGGCCGGGCACGGGCTCGTAGCGCAGCGCCTTCGTGGCGCCAACTTCCGACGTAAAGTAGCCCAGCAGCGTTAGTTCCTTCATCATGCGGAAATAGTGGCTGGGGTCGTCCTTGCGCTGGTTCTTGGTAAAGGCCTTTTGCTCAGCATCCAGTTTGGTCAGGAAAGCGGTGCGTTGCGCTGGGTCGCACTCCAGAAATGCTTTGCTAGTTTGCTTTTTGCAGTCTGCATCAAGCTGCGTGAGGCCTTTCAGGAATACCTGCTGGTCAGCGGGCTTGTAGCAGTCGCGCACCATCACAGCCATGAAGCTGCCGACCTGGGCAGCCTTGGCGCCCGGCGTCTTGGTAGCAGGCAGTATGGTATCGCCTACCTCATCTAATAATTGCACTTGGCTTTGACTAAGGAAAGGCTTATTAGGTGAAGCTTTTTGGTCGGCTTTGGCTTCCTTCTTCTCCTGCGGTGAGCAGCTGGTCAGGAAATAATCGGCGCCAATTACGGCACCACCCATCAGCAAGGCTACGCGGGCGAGGGCATCTCTACGGTTCATCATAGAAGTAGCGCTTAGATATTCTGTTTGTTGAGTTCACTCACTGCATGGTCCACGGCCCGGGCAGTAAGCGCCATGTACGTCAGCGACGGGTTTTGACAGGCCGCCGACGTCATGCAGGCGCCGTCTGTCACGTACACATTGGGCGCATCCCACACTTGGTTGTGCTTGTTAAGTACCGACGTTTTGGGGTCTTTGCCCATGCGCGCGGTGCCCATTTCGTGAATGCCGCCGCCCATAGCGTAGCCGTTGTTGTAGGTCTTCACGTTCTTCAGACCAGCTACTTCCATCATTTCCTGCGCATCCTGCATCATGTCGATGCGCATTTTCTGTTCATTGTCGCGGATATGCGCATCCATGGCCAGCACGGGCAGCCCCCACTTATCCTTCTTGGTTTTGTCGAGCGTAACGCGGTTGTCGTGGTAGGGCAGCGTTTCGCCAAAGCCAGTCAGGCCCATAGTCCACTTGCCTGGCTCGGTGAGAGCATCTTTAAAATCACCGCCTATGCTCATTTCTGCGATTTCACGGCTCCAGCCTTCGCGGCCAGCGCTACCTTGGTAGCCAAAGCCCCGAATGTAGTCGCGCTTATCACCAAACAAATTGCGGAAGCGAGGCACATAAACACCATTAGCCCGGCGGCCAAACACGTATTTATCCTCGTGGCCCTCTACTTCGCCGTGCGCACCCGCCCGAAAGTGGTGGTCCATCAGGTTGTGGCCTAGTTCACCGCTGCTGCTACCTAGGCCCTCGGGCCACACATCAGTAGCCGAATTCATCAACACCCAAGCTGAGTTTAGCGTTGAGGCATTGAGGAAAATGACCTTGGCGTAGTACTCGTAAGTCTGGTTGGTTTCAGCGTCGAGCACTTCTACCCCCTTCGCCCGCTTGGTATCCTTGTCGTAAAGGATTTTAGTAACGATGGAGAACGGCCGCAACGTGAGGTTGCCAGTGGCTACCGCCGCAGGCAGCGTGGCCGACTGCGTACTAAAATAGGCTCCAAACGGACAGCCCAGCCAGCACTTGTTGCGGTACTGACAGTTGGTGCGGTTGTGGTGCGGCATCGTGATGTTGGCCGTGCGGCCAATTACCATGTGCCGGTCTTTGTAGTGCTTTTTAATGCGGGCAGCTACGTCTTTTTCTACCACGTTCATTTCCATAGGCGGCATAAAGTCGCCATCGGGTAATTGAGGTAGGCCATCACGGTTACCGCTGATACCCGCAAATTTCTCTGCGTGGCTGTACCATTTCGACAGGTCTTGGTAGCGAATCGGCCAGTCTATAGCAATGCCGTCCTTTGCATTTGCCTCAAAATCGTAGTCACTCCAGCGATACGACTGCCGGCCCCACATTAGCGAGCGCCCGCCCACTTGGTAGCCCCGAAACCAGTCGAACGGTTTCACCTCCACATAAGGGCTTTCTTTTTCATTAACCCAGAAGTTGAGGTTGCTTTCGTTTAGGGTGTAGTCGCGACCTAGTACAGGGTAGTCGGCTATCATTTGCTGGGTTTTGCCGCCACGATGCGGAAACTCCCAGGGTGCCTTATTGGCGTTTACATAGTCTTTAACGTGTTCTACGTTACGTCCGCGCTCCAGCATAATGGTCTTCAGGCCTTTCTCGGTCAGCTCTTTCGCTGCCCAGCCGCCTGAAATACCCGAACCGATTACGATGGCGTCATACCTATTTTGCTCCATGGTCTGCTAAAAAGAAGGATGGGAATTCAGGCAGTAGCAACTGCCTGGGGCTGGAATCGTTTGCAACTCAGTTTAGAAGCTGCTTTTCAGAGTACTAAGGGGTAACTAAGCTAAGGCGCCGGTTATCCCGGCTAGCAATGTAGCAAATAATCTAGTTATAATTGCAAATATCCCTCTGCCTTAGCTGCAATCAAACATGCTAGCCAGCTAAAGCAAGGAGTTAGCCAGCATCATGTTAAGCCTCAAACCCCGTTTTGCTTAGCCGACTTCACGGCGTAGTCTACAGCCCGGGCGGTAAGGGCCATGTAAGTCAGCGATGGGTTTTGGCTGGAGGTAGAGGTCATGCAGGCACCATCCGTCACGAATACGTTGGGGCAAGCGTGCATCTGGTTCCATTTATTCAGCACCGATGTTTTAGGGTCGTTGCCCATGCGCACGCCGCCCATCTCGTGAATATCTAAGCCAGGAGCCTGCTTGGTATCCTTCTCCTGGATGTTGACAAAGCCCGCCTTGGTGTACATATCGGTGAACTGCTCGAAGAAATCTTGCTTCATCTTGGCATCGTTGTCGTCATAGGCTATCGAAATCGACAGCAGCGGCATGCCCCACTCGTCGCGGCGAGTGGGGTCGAGGCGCACGTAGTTGGTTTCTTTCGGAATGGTCTCGCCCATCATGCCCGCGCGCATCATCCAAGGGCCAAGAGGTGGCTTCTTCAGGTCGTTCTTCAAATCGGCGCCAAAGCCGTGGTCGATTTTGCTTAGATTGGGATAGCGCGACGCGCCAAAATTGGCCGAGTAGCCGCGCATGAAATCGGTTTCCTGCTTATGCACGTTGCGGAAGCGCGGGAAATAGCCGCCACCCGCCGGGTTACGCCCGTCGATGGTCAAGTCCTGAAAGTCTTCACACTCCGCCGAAATGCTGGCGCTGTAGTTGTGAAAAGCCACGTATTTGCCCATTACTCCGCTGTCATTGCCAAGGCCCTGTGGAAAGCGGTGCGAAGTTGAATTTAACAGCAACAAATTGGTATTCAGAGCGCCGGCATTCACAAACACAATGGGCGCGTAGTACTCCGTTGCCTGTTTTGTGTGCGTATCTATTACTCGAATGCCGGTGGCCTTGCCCTTTTGCTCATCGTAGATAATGG
>CALMOO010000552.1 GCA_937871705.1 uncultured Hymenobacter sp. | reverse complement strand
GGTAGTCAACTCTTCGGCGGCAGCGGCGGCAATATCGCGGGGGTGCACCAGCGCCACTCGGTAGTTACCGGCGCAGTTGGCGCCCATGAAGCCTGCCCCTTTTATCATTCCAACGAAGCCAAAGTAGTTGGTGTAGAAGGAAGTAGGGCGCAAATGCGTGAGCGCTAGGTTCGGCAGCGCGGCCAGGATTTCTTCTACATCGTGCGAGCCCAGGATGCCGCCGGTGCCGTGGTCGCGGTGCGCGCCCCAGCTGCTGAGCTGCACTACCCGCCGCACGCCCGCTTGCTGAATAGCCTGCGCATAGTGGCGGCCGATGCGTTGGAAATACGCCCTTGAATCGGGCTCGGTATAGGTGGGCGGCACCATTGCGTACACGGCATTGGCGCCGGCGAAGGTAGCCGCCAGGAAATCGGCGTTATCGACCGACCCGATGGCGGCAGTGGCGCCTAGCTTTTCGATTTCAGCTTGCTTGGCGGGCTTGCTGCTGATAACCGTGACCGCATGGCCTTGCTGCACCAGCTCGGTGGCCAGTCGCTTGCTGATGTTACCGAGGGAACCTGTTACAATGATTTTCATACTACAAAGCTCCATTCAGCCGCGAGAGACTGAAAGGCTAAACGGCGGAAAGATTGGGCTTAAGTGCGGCAAGCGCTACTGCATAGGGCGGCACAGTAGTTACAAGCGTTGCCGGTAGGTAGCAGGCGAAACCCCGGTATTATTCCGAAAAAACCGGCCGAATGTGGACTGGTCGGCAAAGTGCAGCGTGTCCGCAATCTGGCTGATGGTCAGGGCAGTATTCTGCAACAGCACGTGCGCTTCCAGTAGCACGGCTTCGACCAGCCACTCTACGGCGCGCTTGCCGGTGGTTTCTTTTACCGTTTCGGCGAGGTGCTTGGGGGTAATGCACAGCTTATCGGCGTAAAAAGCCAGGCTTCGTTCACTGGCGTAGTGTGTGTTAACCAATTGCTTAAACTCGGCGGCAATCAGTTGGCTTCTCGTCTGCACGGCCTTCGATGACACGTGCTGCGCGCTGTAGATAGGCGCAGTTTCGTGCAGTAAGATGTGGATGAGGCTACGCAGAATCTCCGCCCGGTAGACGTGGGGCGTGTCGTACTTCTGCTCGATGGTTTGCAGCAGGGCCGTAATACTCTTGGCTGCCGCGGGCAGCAGCGTGAATACGTGGCGAGCATCGCGCTCAAAGAAAGCAAATGCATCCAAATTGGGTCCCCCGCCAGCTGAAATAAAGTCCTTGGTGAAAAAGATACTTAGCGCATCGCAGTCGGCCGACATATACGACCACTGCTTGATGACGTAAGGCGAGAGCACCATCAGGGAATCAGGCCCTAGCTCGTAGGTTTCGAGGTTTACTTGCAGGCGAGCGCTCCCGCGCAGGCAAATGCCGATTTTGTAATAATCGCTGCGGTAGGGCAGATTGATGGGCAGGCGGGGCGCCGCGGAGTTTGGACCCAAAAAGAACACCGCCGCCGATGTTTGGGCGGGTTCAGCGAGCGCATCTAGTTGGTAGACGGGGATGACGGGAGTCATAAAGAACACTATACGAGCCACCGGCGGGGGTGCTCGCTGCTAAGCTGAAACCGCCTCGACTGGTCTGTGGTTTACATAACCCCGCCGCAACACTAGGCGTACTGCCAAGGCTACTTTTCTTTGCAATGACTGAACTACAACGCCTGTTCATCGCCTACGACCAGCACCGCGCCGCGCGCCGCCCCTGCGCCCTGGCCACGGTGGTGGAGGTGCTGGGCTCGGCTTACCGCCGCCCCGGCGCTCGCATGCTCGTGACCGAGGATGGCGAGCTGACCGGCGCCATCAGCGGCGGCTGCTTGGAGGGCGATGCGCGGCAGCGGGCCCGGCGGGCGATTTTTCAGGGCGAGCCCGCGCTCGTTACCTACGACACCCGCGATGAAGACGACCCCCGCCACGGCCTGGGCCCCGGCTGCCAGGGCGTAGTGCGTATTTTGCTAGAACCGCTCGATTTTGCTGACCCGGACAACCCGATGGAGCTGCTGCGCGGCTTTGCCCAGCACCCGGCGCCGGCCGTATTGGCTACTGTTTTTGAGACCGACACGGCGGGCTTGAAAGCTGCAGTGGGTCAGAGCCTTTTGCTCGCCGAGGGGGGGGTAGGGCGCGGCACGCCGCTACTGGCCGGGCCTTTAGGTGAGGCGGCTCGCACTACGTTTGCCGAGGGCAAATCGCAGGTGCTTGATATTGAAACCGATGCGGGCCCAGTGCGCGCGCTGCTCGAAGTGCTGACGCCGCCGCTGCGCCTGGTAGTGTACGGCGCCGGCAACGATGCCCAGCCGCTGGTGCACCTCGCGGCGTCACTCGGCTGGCACATCACCGTGGTCGATGGCCGCCCCAACCTCGCTACCCCCGCCCGCTTTCCCGAAGCTGCCGCTGTGCGCATCGTGCCCGTGGGCGAGCTGGAAACCCAGCTGCCCGACCCGCTGGCGTACCATGTGCTGCTCAGCCACAACTACGCCTACGACCTAGCTGCGCTGCAAACGCTCCTACCCTCCCCCGCGCCTTACATTGGCTTGCTCGGCCCGCGCCTCAAGGCGCAACGCCTGCTTGATGAGCTGGATAGCTTCTCCGTAGCGCTGGTGCAGCAGCTGCGCGAGCGCCTGCACAGCCCCATCGGCCTCGA
The DNA here is from genome assembly GCA_937871705.1 of uncultured Hymenobacter sp. Lineage (GTDB taxonomy): Bacteria > Bacteroidota > Bacteroidia > Cytophagales > Hymenobacteraceae > Hymenobacter. The sequence goes on along the minus strand of CALMOO010000552.1, from coordinate 803 downwards.
CTTGGGGAGCGAAACGCCGGAGGAAATTGCCCTCGCCATCGTGGCCGAGATTCAGGCGCAGCGGAGCGGGCGGCAAGGGCGCCCCTTGCGCGAGCGCGCCGGCACAGTGCACGTACCGGCAGAAACCGTGGCGGGCAAGTAACCGCTTAGCATTCTATCTATTACAACTTCTGGGTGAGCTAGCAGTTAAAAACGACTATCCTTATCCCACTGCTTACCCATGAGATTTGAGAACCGGCGCCGGGCGCTAACGCTACGGCAGCGGGCTTCCCAGCCCCTGCAATTCAACCCGTTTGTATTTAGCCGAACGTTCTTTTTGTGGGTGCTGGTAGGTTTAGTGGGTGGGCTGATTGCGGGTGCCTACTGGCTGGTGCTGGCGCAGTTGCTACGGCTTACGGGCCTCGTCACGGGCTGGTGGGTAGTGCCGCTGATGGGTGGGGCCGGGCTGCTGGCAGGCCTCATTATTCATCGCCTCGGCGACCCTGGCGAGATGAGCTTGCTGGTCAATAACATCCGCTTCCGCGGTGGCCGCCTAGAGCATCGAAACAATCCAGCCATGATACTGGCGTCGCTGCTGTGCATTGCCAGCGGCGGCAGTGCCGGCCCGGAGGCGCCACTGGTGCAGGTGACGGGCTCTACGGCCTCGTGGCTGGCGCAGAAGCTGCGGGTGCGCGGCGAAGGCCTGCGCACGCTGAGTATTGCGGGCATGGCGGCGGGCTTTACGGCCTTGTTTGGAGCGCCGCTCGGGGGTGGCCTGTTTGCACTGGAAATCTTGCACCACAAGCACATTAGCGAATATTACC